>NZ_JAAGPH010000082.1:0-35420 GCF_017104705.1 Burkholderia sp. Se-20373
GTCTCGCGCCCCCGCAAGGGAAGGTGCCCGGTGCGAATCTCGCGCCGTCCGCGCCGACGCACATGCTGTCGCTCGGCAACCGCGCACCCGCGCTCGCGCCGCATGCGGCCGCGCAGAACGGGCTGCCCGACAACGTCGTGTCGATCGCGCCCGCGCTCGAGCCGCGCGTCGGCGGCGCGGCGCTCGGCGTGCCGCAAGTGAATGCGCCGGTATCGGAAGGCGCGGCGAAGGCCTCGCCGTACTACTTCACCGACGGGTCGCTGCAGGGCTGGCAGGCGACGCCGCAGGACATCGTCGTGCCGTCGAACGGCCTCGCGTCGCCGGAAGCGTTCGGGCTGCCGGGCGACGACGCGCTGCGCGAACTGCTCGCCGTGCATCGCGACGTGCCGGTGTCGCGTGCGTCGGGCGCCGACGTGCCGCGTTACTTCATCGACGACACGCACGCAGCCGAGCCGCAAGGCCAGTTGTATCGCGGCGCGCATCCGCCGTTCGACGTGAACGCGATCCGCCGCGATTTCCCGATCCTGCAGGAGCGCGTGAACGGCAAGCAGCTCGTGTGGTTCGACAACGCGGCAACGACGCACAAGCCGCAGGCCGTGATCGATCGCCTCGCGTACTTCTATGCGCACGAGAACTCGAACATCCACCGCGCGGCGCATGCGTTGGCCGGCCGTGCGACGGACGCGTACGAGCATGCGCGGGAAACGGTGCAGCGCTTCATCGGCGCCTCGTCGCCCGACGAGATCGTGTTCGTGCGCGGCACGACCGAGGCGATCAACCTGATCGCGAAGTCGTGGGGCGTGCAGAACGTCGGCGAAGGCGACGAGATCATCGTGTCGAATCTCGAGCACCACGCGAACATCGTGCCGTGGCAGCAGCTTGCCGCGCTCAAGGGCGCGAAGCTGCGTGTGATTCCGGTCGACGATTCGGGGCAGGTGCTGCTCGACGAATACCGGAAGCTGCTCAACGACCGCACGAAGATCGTGTCCGTCACGCAGGTGTCGAACGCGCTCGGCACGGTCGTGCCGGTGAAGGAGATCGTCGAGCTCGCGCATCGTGCCGGTGCAAAGGCGCTCGTCGACGGCGCGCAGTCGATCTCGCACATGCGTGTGGACGTGCAGGCGCTCGATGCGGATTTCTTCGTGTTCTCCGGGCACAAGATCTACGGGCCGACCGGGATCGGCGTCGTGTACGGCAAGCGCGCGATCCTCGATGACATGCCGCCGTGGCAGGGTGGCGGCAACATGATCGCGGACGTGACGTTCGAGCGCACGGTGTTCCAGCCGCCGCCGAACCGGTTCGAGGCCGGCACCGGCAACATCGCGGATGCGGTGGGGCTGGGTGCCGCGCTCGACTACGTGAACCGGGTCGGCATCGAGAACATCGCGCGCTACGAGCACGACCTGCTTGCGTATGCAACGAGCGTGCTCGCGCCGGTGCCGGGCGTGCGGCTCGTCGGCACGGCCCGTGACAAGGCGAGCGTGCTGTCGTTCGTGCTGAAGGGCTATGAGACCGAGGAAGTCGGGCAGGCGCTGAACGAAGAGGGCATCGCAGTGCGCTCGGGGCATCACTGCGCGCAGCCGATCCTGCGGCGCTTCGGGCTCGAGGCCACGGTGCGGCCGTCGCTCGCGTTCTACAACACCTGCGAAGAAGTCGATGCGCTGGTGAGCGTCGTGCGGCGTCTTGCGACGCGGCGCTGACGCTATTCGCTTGCGGCGGCCCGGGTGGGTCGCCGCAAGCGTCTTATCGCGACAGGAAAGTCAGAACCGCACGACCTGCTTCTGCTCGACGCTGAAGCCGTCGCGCAGCACGCTGGCCGAATCCGCGAAGTAGCGGCGGGTTTCCGACAGCAGGTCGGTGTTGCCGCGCCGGCAGAACACGACCCCCGATCCTTCCTCCGTCAACAGTTCGTCGATCAGCGATTCGGGTTGCCCGATATCGGCGAGATGGACGTTCTGCACGCCGTGTGCGAGCGCATCGAGCGCGTCCCGCACGCAGGGCGCCGCCGTGGCAGCCGGGTGCTCGGCCAGCCAGTGCTCGAGTTCCGTGATGCCGTACAGCCCCGCGAGCTCGCCGAGTTCGCGCAGTAGCGTGCCGTCGACCATCATCACCAGCGTGACGGCGCCCGTGCGCTGCGCGAAGAGGCTGCCGAGCCGTTCCGCGCGCAGCAGGTGATCGCGGCCGGCGTCGTCCGGGGCGACCGGCATCACGACGGGCACCAGCCCGTTCTCGAGAAACGCGTTCAACGCGGTGCCGTCGAACCGTGCGACCGCGCCTGTGTCGGTGCGGTCGGAATCCGCGCTCGCCACCAGCAGGCCGCCGTCGTGACCGTCGATGCCGATCGCCTTGGCGCCGTGACTGCCGATCAGGCGCACCAGTTCGTGATTGATGCCCGCCATCGCCGCGTGAACGGCGTGGATCGATTGCGTGCCGGACGCGGCCGGCACGCCCTGGACGACGATCGGTCGAACGCCGGTGAGGGCGAGCAGCGCGACATCCTGCGCGAACGCCTGGCGGGCCCGCGCATCGTTCGCGGCGCCGCCTTCGACGATGACGACGGTCTGCCCGTGCAGGGCCTGCATGAACGGCAGCGAGCGCGCCAGGCCGGCTACGCGGCGCGACGTCAGGGTGGGACTTTCAGGGTCTGGGAACATGGGAATCCGAATGGATGAAGGGGATGCTTGTCGCCGCACGATGCGGCATCGATGCGTACGTTGCATCACGGCATCAATGCGTACGTTGCATCAGCTGGTGAATCTCGTCGGGTGTCAGCGCGTCGCGCGATGCCTGCCGGAACGGGCGTTCGCTGAAACACCGTGCCGCGTCGGCGAGCAGTTCGAGGTGTGCGCGGTTGTCTTCCTGCGGCAGGACCAGCACGATGAATTCGCGCACGGGCTTGCGGTCCGGTGCGTTGAAGGTGAACGGATACTGCGCGCGAACGAACAGCGCGATGGCCGAGCGAAGACCGGCGACACGTGCATGCGGAATCGCGACGCCCTGGCCGAGGCCGGTCGAGCCGAGTTGCTCGCGTTTCGTCAGTTCGGTCTGGATCCGTTCCGCGGATACGCCGCTGCTGCGCTCGATATAGCGCGCGACGAGGTCGAACAACTGGGTCGCGCTTTCGACCGGTACGTCGAGCAGGATGTTATCCGGCGGGCAGGCGTCGGCCAGCCGGGTCGCGAGCGGTGCGCCGCCGCGTCGGTAGGGAAGGTCGGGTTGGCCGCCGGCGGCGGCCTGCTGCGTTTGCATGCGGATCTCTCCGTGTCGGGATGACAGGGAAATCCTAGACAAAACCGCGTAAAGACGGTGTTAGATACGAGCGGGCCCGACATTAAAATTGTGTATCGATTGCCGATGGAACCGGGCCCGAAGCGTAGCGCGTCAGGTACCCGACAGCACGAACGGCAGCGTCGTCAGCAGAAACACCGAAATGCCGACGACCGGCGCACCGAACGCGATCGCCGCGAACGCCACCGCGGCGCTGGTTAGCACGAGCGTTCTCGACACCCGTCGGTGCCGGTCGTGTGCAGCCGCCCTGTCATCGCGGATTGCACCGGTCCGCGCACCGATCACGTGTTTCCAGAACGTCAGGCCAAGCATGATGGCTCCTGTATGAAAGATGGCCGGAATGGGGCGCACGAGACGCCCCGCATGCGTGTCAGCAACGCTTGAGCTTGAGCACGCGCGAGATCTGCCCGGGCGTGAAGCTGCTGTTGCGTACGTAAGGTGCGCAGTCGAGCGGTGCGGTGAGCGATTCGCTGACGACGTACTGGCCGACGAAGCGGTACGCGTCGGTGGCCATGCGGATGAACACCGGAATTGCATCGCGTTGCGCGGCGAGCGTCCTGCCGGCCGCCCGCGCGGACGCGCTGCCGTCGCAAAGGATCACGTCGGGCGCGTGCGGGTTGAGGTCCGTGCGCAGGCAGGCGGCCACGACCTTGCCGTTCTTCGTCGGCAGGAACGCCTGTTTGCTGCCGCCGCAGGCGGTGTGGATGAATTCGCGGGTGTACTGCTTGTCGATCTCGAACATGATCGTGCTCCGGTATCGGAAACGTTCGTCGGTCAAATCAGGTATGCAAAGTAATCAGGCTGGATCGACGTGCGGGATGCGAGGCATGCCAGTCGATCGTGGCCGGGGCGGCGGATCGATGGCGCGTCGTGAGGCGGGAATTTCCGCGCGGACACGCTTGCATCGCGCGATGCGCGGCTAACGCATCGACGTCGTGTTCAAGCGTGCACGGGAAGAGCTACGGCGCGCACCGTCCGCCTGCTGGCAGGACGGTGGCTCGGGAACAGAGAGACGCAGGCGTCCTGCCTGTCAGGCAGAAAAGCAACTCGGAGGGCGAGGACTTCGGATGCGCATGTGCGTACTCGGTGATGGATTGGTTGCGAACACATTCTAGTGAACGCATGCGCGGGCGCAAGTAAAAAGGTCGTAAAGGTTGTGTGGCTCGTGCGACCTGGAGCACAAAGCAAAAAACGCGTGACGAGTTTCGTCGCCACGCGCAATGGGAGTCTGCAAGGTCGCGCGCACACCGGCGAACCGGCACACGGCACACGCGCTACACCGTCAGAAATCGAACCCCGGCCCGCCCGCGCCCGGGCCGCCCGGCGCCGCCGCCGGTGCCGCATCCTTCGGCGCTTCGAACACGGTCGCATCGGTCGTCAGCAACAGCCCCGCGACCGACGCCGCGTTCTGCAGCGCCGTGCGCGTGACCTTGGTCGGATCGAGCACGCCCGATTCGACGAGGTCGCCGTATTCACCGGTCTGCGCGTTGTACCCGAAGTTGCCCGAGCCTTCGGCCACCTTCGCGACGACGACGCTCGCTTCCTCGCCCGCGTTCGTGACGATCTGGCGCAGCGGTTCCTCGAGCGCGCGCAGCACGATCTTGATGCCCGCGTTCTGGTCGGCGTTCACGCCCTGCAGCTCGCGGATCGCCTGCCGCACGCGGATCAGCGCGACGCCGCCGCCCGGCACGATGCCTTCCTCGACGGCCGCGCGCGTCGCGTGCAGCGCGTCGTCGACGCGATCCTTCTTTTCCTTCACTTCGATTTCGGTGGCCCCGCCGACCTTGATCACCGCGACACCGCCCGCGAGCTTCGCGACGCGTTCCTGCAGCTTTTCACGGTCGTAGTCCGACGTCGCTTCGTCGATCTGCACGCGGATCTGCTTCACGCGCGCCTCGATGTTCTTCGCATCGCCCGCGCCGTCGATCAAGGTCGTGTTTTCCTTGCCGACCTCGATGCGCTTCGCCTGGCCGAGTTCGGCCAGCGTCGCCTTCTCGAGCGTCAGGCCCGTTTCCTCGGCGATCACCTGCCCGCCGGTGAGGATCGCGATGTCCTCGAGCAGCGCCTTGCGGCGGTCGCCGAAGCCCGGCGCCTTCACGGCGACCGTCTTCAGGATCCCGCGGATGTTGTTCACGACCAGCGTCGCGAGCGCTTCGCCTTCGACATCTTCCGCGATGATCAGCAGCGGCCGGCCCGACTTCGCGACCTGTTCGAGCACCGGCAGCAGGTCGCGGATGTTCGAGATCTTCTTGTCGTGCAGCAGGATGTACGGGCTTTCGATCTCGGCGATCTGCTTGTCGGGATTGTTGATGAAGTACGGCGACAGGTAGCCGCGATCGAACTGCAGCCCTTCGACCACATCGAGTTCGTCCGCGAGCGACTTGCCGTCCTCGACGGTGATCACGCCTTCCTTGCCGACGCGGTCGATCGCTTCCGCGATGCGCTGGCCGATCGATTCCTCGCCGTTCGCGGAGATCGTCGCGACCTGCGCGATCTCCTTGCTCGTGGTGGTCGGCCGGCTGATCTTCTTCAGCTCGTCGACGGCCGCCGCGACGGCCTTGTCGATGCCGCGCTTCAGGTCGAGCGGGTTGAGCCCGGCCGCGACGTATTTCTGGCCTTCACGAACGATCGCCTGCGCGAGCACGGTGGCCGTCGTGGTGCCGTCGCCGGCGGCGTCGCTGGTGCGCGACGCGACTTCCTTCACGAGCTGCGCGCCGATGTTCTGCAGCTTGTCCGCGAGTTCGATTTCCTTCGCGACCGACACGCCGTCCTTCGTGACGACCGGCGCGCCGAAGCTGCGTTCGAGCACGACGTTGCGGCCCTTCGGCCCGAGCGTGACCTTCACCGCATTCGCGAGAATGTTCACGCCTTCCGTCAGCTTGGCCCGTGCGACGTCGCTGAAAATGATTTCCTTCGCTGCCATGATTGCGCTCCGTTATTGATTGACGACCGCGACGATGTCTTCTTCGCGCAGCACGAGAAACTCGTTGCCGTCCACCTTGACGGCTTGCCCCGCGTACTTGCCGAACAGCACGCGCTCGCCGACCTGCAGGTCGGGCACGATGCGCTGGCCGTCCGTATCCTTGCGGCCGGGGCCGACGGCGATCACTTCACCCTGGTCGGGCTTTTCCGCCGCGCTGTCGGGGATCACGATGCCCGATGCGGTGGTGGTTTCCTGGTCGAGTCGTTTCACGATCACGCGGTCGTGCAAGGGGCGTAGGCTCATTGGTTCGTCCTGTGCTGATCTGTTCTGTCGAGATTGGCTGGCACTCTTTTGCAGAGAGTGCTGACGAGTATAAAAACGCGCGGCGGCGCAATCCAATAACGGATTCGGAAATGCATTTTCACGGAGGCGCTTTGGACGAAAGACTGGAAAGACAGGCGGGGCCGCGCGTCAGATCAGCAGCGACAGCGTCCTGAACAGCGCGAGATCCGCCTTGCGTGCCGAGCGCGCATGCCGGCGGATCACGTGCAGCAGGCAGTCGATGAAGCAGCGCGCGGCGTCGCTGAGCGTGCTGCTGCGCCGCGTGACGATCCCGAGGTCGCGCGGCTCGAAGGTCTCCTTCAACTGCAACGCGCGCATCCGTTCGCCGAACGACGGCACGGCCGCGAGGATCGTCGGGCACCACGTGCACATGTCGGCCTGCTCGAGCATCGTCTGCAGCATCGCCACCGACTGCGCACGCACGATGCGCCGCTCGTCGATTTTGGCGCCGTGGCGCGTGAACAGGTAATCGACGAGCGCGGCCTGGCCGTCGGCCGCGAAATTCAGCACCCAGTCGTGGTCGAGCAGATCGTGGATCGACCGCGCATGCTCGAGCGGATGGCCGGCGCGCACCATCACCGCGGTCTCGTAGCGCAGCATCGGCTCGAACGCGAATTCCTGCGTGCCGCCCGGTTGCACGTGCCCGAGCGCGAAGTCCATGCTGCCGTCGCGCAACAGCGGCTGCGCGACGGCCATCAGCGCCTCGTAGAGTTCGAGGCGCACGTCGGGCATCTGCTCCCTAAATCGCAGCACCGCTTCCGCGAGGAAGGTCATCGTCAGCCACGGCGTGACGCCGATGCTCAGGCGGCCCTCGACGCGGCCGCGCATGCGCTCGAGATCGCTCTGCGCGTGTTCGAGCTGCTTCAGCACGAGCTTCGCGTGCGTGAGCAGCGTCTTCCCGTATTCGGTGAAGCCGATCCCCTCCGGCGCGCGAACCAGCAGCGGCAGGCGTTCGCTCGCCTCCAGCTCGCGCAGCGCGCGCGTGACGGCCGCCTGCGACAGCCCGAGCGTGCGTGCCGCGCCGCGGATGCTGCCGGCCTCCGCGCTCGCGACGAGCGCCTGCAACTGATGCAGCTTGATCGTGCTCATGGTGCGATACCCGACAACGAAAGGTTGTCATCATAACGAAACCGCGGCTGTTCGCCGGGATTTTCGCTGCCTACGATGCGGGCACGATCGGTCATTCGGGCGATCGGCAACCGGAACGCATCGAGGAGAATCGGGGTTGGACCACACACACATCCAGCCGGAAATGGCGGCCATCGAGGCGGAAATGATCGCGCTGCGCCGCCGGCTGCACGCGCATCCGGAGCTTGGCTTCGAGGAACATGCGACGAGCGATCTGGTCGCTGGCTTGCTGACAACGTGGGGTTATCGGGTGACGCGCGGGCTCGGCGGCACGGGCGTGGTCGGCACGTTGACGCGCGGCCCCGGCAAGCGGCTCGGGCTGCGCGCGGACATGGACGCGCTGCCGATCCGCGAGACGACCGGGCTGCCGCACGCGAGCCGCTGCGACGGCGTGATGCACGCATGCGGCCACGACGGCCACACGGCGATGCTGCTCGCGGCGGCGCGCTGCCTGGCCGAGCGGGAACGCTTCACGGGCACGCTGAACCTGATTTTCCAGCCGGCCGAGGAAGGGCTCGGCGGCGCGAAGCGGATGATCGACGACGGGCTGTTCGCGCAGTTTCCGTGCGATGCGGTGTTCGCGATGCACAACGTGCCGGGGCTGCCGGCAGGCGTGCTCGGTTTCTGCGACGGCCCGGCGATGGCCTCGGCCGACGAGGTGCGGGTGCGCGTGACCGGGCGCGGCGGGCATGGCGCGGCGCCGCATACGACGATCGATCCGGTGGTCGTGTGCGCGTCGATCGTGATGGCGCTGCAGACCGTCGTGTCGCGCAACGTGAACCCGCAGGAGATGGCGATCGTGACGGCCGGCTCGATCCATGCGGGCGCCGCATCGAACGTGATTCCGCCGCACGCGGATCTCGCGCTCAGCGTGCGTGCGCTGTCGCCGGACGTGCGCGCGCTGCTTGAACGGCGCATTCGCGAGATCGTGCACGGGCAGGCCGCGAGCTATGGCGCGACCGCCGAGATCGACTATCGGCACGCGTACCCGGTGCTCGTCAATCACGCGGAGCAAACCGCGTTTGCACGCGACGTCGCCCGCGAATGGGGCGGCGACGGCGCGCTGATCCCGCATCTGCGGCCGATCGCGGCCAGCGAGGACTTCGCGTTCATGCTGAACGCATGCCCCGGCAGCTACCTGTCGATCGGCAACGGCGACGGCGCCGCCGGATGCGGGCTGCACCACCCCGGCTACGACTTCAACGACGCGTGCCTTGCCACGGGCGCGAGCTTCTGGATCGCACTGGCGGAGCGCTACCTCGCGTGATGGGCTCGCACGATTTTGACTGACGATTCACACAAGGAAGGAGACTGGTAATGAAGCAATGGAAACGGATGGCGGCGCTCGCGGTGGCGCTGGCGGCAGGGGCGGCGCATGCGGGCGACTGGGCGGGCAAGGAGATCCGCCTCGCGGTCGATCCGACTTACCCGCCGCTCGAATACAAGCTGCCCGACGGCACGCTGACGGGCTTCGGGATCGACATCACGAACGCATTGTGCGCGGAGCTGCATGCGCGCTGCGTGTGGGTCGAGTCGAGTTTCGACGGGATGATCCCGGGGCTGCTCGCGCGCAAGTTCGACGTGATCGCGTCGTCGATGACGATCACGCCGAAGCGGCAGCAGCAGATCGCCTTCACGAACCGGATCTCGAATGCGCCGGCGCGTCTCGTCGCGCGCAAGGGCTCGCCGCTGCTGCCGACGGCCGACGCGCTGAAGGGCAAGCGCGTGGGTGTCGAGCAGGGCTCCGCGCAGGCCGACTACGCGGTCGCGAACTGGCAGCCGGCCGGCGTGCAGGTCGTGTCGTACCAGAACCAGGACCAGGTCTACGCCGATCTCGTGACGGGCCGGCTCGACGCGGCGTTCCAGGCATCGATCGCGGCGAGCGACGGCTTCCTGAAGAAGCCGCAGGGCAAGGATTTCGCGTTCGTCGGCGCGGCGATCGACGACGTGAAGTACTTCGGGCAGGGCGACGGGCTCGGGCTGCGCAAGCAGGACAACGACCTGCGCGACGCCTTCAACCACGCGCTTGCGACGATCCTCGCGAACGGCACGTACCAGCGGATCAACAAGAAGTACTTCGACTTCGACATCTACGGCGCGAAGTAAGCGGCGACGCCCGGGAACGGGCATTCACGACACGATAAATAAGGAAAACGAATGAACTGGAGATTGGCTTTCGTCGCGGTTCCGGTGCTGTGTGCGGCGCCCGCGTTCGCGTTCGCTCAAGGCAGCGTCACGCTGTACGGCCTCGTCGATGCGGGTATCGACTACACGAACAACGTCGGCGGCCACAGTGCGTGGCAGATGGCGAGCGGCTTCGCGCAAGGCAGCCGCTGGGGGGTGAAGGGCACCGAGGACCTGGGCGGCGGCTACAGTGCGCTGTTCCAGCTCGAGAACGGCTTCAACGTGAACAACGGCACGCTCGCGCAGGGCGGCCGCATGTTCGGGCGGCAGGCGTACGTCGGGCTCGGCAGCGCGCGGTTCGGCACGCTGACGCTCGGCCGGCAATACGATGCGGTGGTCGACTATCTCGCGCCGACGACCGCGAACGGCAGCTGGGGCGTCTATCCGTTCTCGCATCCGCTCGACAACGACAACACCGGCAACACGTTCCGCATGAACAACACGGTGAAGTATGCGAGCCCGGATTTCGCCGGCTTCTCGTTCGGCGGCACATACAGTTTCAGCAACGACACGGGCTTCGCGAACAACCGGCAGTGGAGCGTCGGCGCGCAGTATGAGCAGGGCGGCTTGCTGGTCGGCGCGGCGTTCCTGAATGCGGACAACCCGGGTGCGACGTCGGGCGGTGCGATCGCGGGCTCGGGATCGGTCGGCGCCGATGCGAACTTTGCGTCGGCGCGGCTGCGGATTTTCGGTGCCGGCATCAACTACACGGCGGGGCCCGCGACGGTCGGTTTCGCGTACACGAACAGCAACGTCACGCGGCCGACCGCGAACGTCGGCTACCTGTTCGGCGACGAAACGATCGAGCCGGTGACCGGCCCGCTCGCGGGGGGCACGGTGTCGTCGATCAAGTACCAGAATTTCGAGGTGAACGGCAAATACCAGTTCACGCCGGCGTTGTTCGTCGGTGCGCAGTACGTGTACACGACGGTGCGCTATGACGCGACGACGGGCAGCGTGAAGCCGAAGATCCATTCGCTCGGGCTGATGGCCGACTACAGCCTGTCGAAGCGCACGGACGTGTACCTGATGGGCGCGTACCAGCGGATCGCGGGCGACGCGACGGGCTCGTCGCTCGACCAGGCCTATGTTCCCGGCGCTGCGGACCTGTCGTCGACCTCGAAGCAGCTGATGGTTCACGCGGGGATCCGTCACAAGTTCTGAGTGCGATGACGGAAGCGGCGGCGGGCCGAGCGACCCGCCGCCTCGACGCGCTTACTGCGCGACGCGGATCACGACCTTTCCGAAGTGTTGCCCCGACTGCAGATAGGCATACGCCTGCGGCGCCTCGTCGAAGCCGAACACGCGATCGACCACCGGCTTGATCCGCTTCGCGTCGACCAGCCGCACGACATCGTCGAGCATCGCGCGGCTGCCGACCATGATGCCGTGCAGCTGCCGGATCCCGCCGATCAGCGACAGCAGCCCGAGTTCGGGGCCGGCGAAGCTGCTGAGGCCGCCGATCACCGACACGATGCCGCCCAGCTTCGTCGCGGCGACCGAGCGCGGCAGCGTATCCTTGCCGCCGACTTCGACGACCAGATCCGCCCCCGCGCCGCCGGTGAGCCGCAGCACTTCGTTTTGCCACTCGGGCGTCGTGCGATAGTTGATGGTTGCGTCCGCACCGAGTGCGCGGGCGCGCTCGAGCTTCGCATCGCTCGACGACGTGACGATCGTGCGCAGCCCCGCCGCATGCGCGAGCTGCAGCGCGACGATCGACACGCCGCCCGTGCCGAGCAGCACGACGGTCGCGCCGGGCCGCAGGCCGCCGTCGGCGAACAGCGCGTTCCACGCGGTGATGCCCGCGCACGACAGCGTCGCCGCCTCGTCGTAGTTCAGATGCGCGGGAATCGCGACCAGCGCCGCTTCGTCGGAGACGAAATGTTCGGCCAGCACGCCGTCGAATTGCGCGCCGGGCGACCCGGAGACTTTCTGCGGCGTGGGCGGCCCGTCAAGCCAGTGCGGGAAGTACGTGTTGATCACGCGATCGCCCGGCTTGAAGCGCGTGACGTCGCGGCCGGTTTCGACGACTTCGCCGGCGCCGTCGGCCACCGGGATCAGCGCGTCCGTGCCGATGCCGAGATAGTCGCCGCGCGCGAACATCAGGTCGCGGTAGTTCAGGCCGGCGGCGTGGATCTTCACGACGACGTCGGTCGGTCCGGCCGCGCGGCGTGTCGCGTCGATGCGCCGAAGCCCGGCCGCGCCGTCGCCCGGTTTCACTTGCCATGCGTGCATGTCGACTCCTTTTCGAGATAGAGCGGACTATCATAGTGTTGCGCACGGGGACGCATTGGCGAGAATTCGGCCGATGACTGTCGCCTGTGCGGACACAACTCTGTGACCCAATCGGAGCGGAATGGCATGGACGAGCGGCTGAGAGGCGTGGCCGAATTTGTCGACGTGGTGGAGTCGGGCAGCTTCGCGGCGGCCGCGCTGCGGCTCGGCGTCACGCGCTCGGCCGTCGCGAAGGTCGTCGCGCGGCTGGAACGCCGCCTCGGCGCGCGGCTCCTGCAGCGCACGACCCGCCAGCTCGGCCTGACCGACGAGGGGCTCGTCTATTACGAGCAGTGCCGGCGGCTGCTGGCCGAACTCGGCGAGACGGAGGCGGCGCTCGACGCGGGGCAGCGCGAGCCGGCGGGGCGGCTGCGCGTCAGCGTGCCCGTGCTGTTCGGGCGGCAGTGCGTGGCGCCCGTCATGCGGCGCCTCGTCGAGCGCCATCCGCGGCTCGAGATCGACGTGTCGTTCAGCGACCGCGTGGCCGACCTGGTCAACGACGGCTTCGACATCGCGGTGCGCATCGGCGAGCTGGCCGATACGAGCGCGCTGGTCGGCCGCAAGCTCGGCGTGCAGCGCATGGGGATCTGCGCGTCGCCGGCGTATCTCGACCGTCATGGCCGGCCGGCGGGGCTCGACGCACTCGCGTCGCACGTCGGCATCGCGTATTCACGCGGCGGGCAACCGACGCCGTGGCGGGTCGTCGGCGCGGACGGCACGGTGCACGACCATCGCCCGGCCGGCCGCCTGCGGCTCGACGACCTGCAGGCGATCGCCGATGCGGCCGCCGCCGGCGCGGGCCTGGCGTGGCTGCCGTGCTGGCTGATGGCGCCTTACCTGCGCGACGGCCGACTCGCACTCGTGATGGACAGCAACAGCGTGTCGGGCGCCGAAGTGTTCGCGGTGCGGCCGGCCTCGCGCCAGGTGCCGTCGAAGGTGCGCGTGGTCATCGATGCGCTCGTCGACGAGATACCGCGCATGCTGGCCTCGGATGATTGAGGCGGGCACGGTGCGGCGATCGCAACGGGCCCGCGCCGCACCGGCTCAATTCGCGGCCCGATGCGGATTGCAGTCCACCGAATACTCCGCGTGCTCGCCATTGACGTGCAGGACCAGCGTCGCCGTGCAGATGTCGCCCGAGGCGACGCTCAGCCGCAGTGTCGCAAGCGGTTGATCCTCGCCGCCGGCGAGTCGCGATTCGCCGGAGCGTGTGAGCGAGGCCGAGCCGGCGCCGCCGGTTTTGGTGATGCGCAGGCTGTACGACACGTCGACCGGCGCGGCCGCCCGCACGTGCGGCACGATGTTCACGCCGCCGGCACTGGCGGCGATGTCGAAATAGGCATTGAGATCGTGAATGCCGACCATGATCGTCCCCTGTCGAATGAAAAAAAGGCCGAACGGGCAACCGTCCGGCCTTTTCGTTACACCGGCGGTGCTCAGTGCTGCTTGATCGATGCGGTGTTGAAGGCGCCCGTCTGGCTCACCGTCACCGCCGAGCCCGATGCCGATTGCGTCACGGATGCCAGGTTGTCCGCCGAAGACTGCGTGATGGATGCCGTCGAACCGGTCGAGCTGCTTTGCGTGATCGACGCCGTGTTGAATGCGGCCGTTTGCGTGATGGACGCGCCGTTGCCGTAGCCGTTCAGCTGCGTGATCGTTGCATTGTTCGATGCGGCCGACTGGTTGATCGTCGCGCTGTCGCCGGACTCGAACCACTGGTTGACCGTGGCGTTGTTGCCGATCGCCGGCTGGCTCGGCGAGCACTGGTTGATCGTCACCGCGTTCCAGCCGCCGCCCTGCTGCGAGATCGACGCGCTGTCGATGTAGCTGTACTGATTGATCGTGTTGGTGTCGTATTGCGGGCCGCCCGTGTAGGCCGACGTCGTCTGCGTGATGGTCGCCGAGAAGTCGCCGCCACCGGACTGCGTCACGTAGTTCCGCTCATGCGACGTGCCCGTCTGCGACACGTTCGCGCTCGAATACGGCTCCGCCCACCAGGAGTTCTGCTGGATCACCGTCGTGTCGCCGCTGCCGCCCACGGTCGTCACGTTGGCGACGAACCCGTAACGGGGATCGTCGCCGGCTGCCGACTGGTTGATCGACACCGAATCACCGCTCGTCGCCGTCTGTTCGACGGTGGCCGAGTTGAAGCTGCCGATTTGCCCGACGGTCACGGTGTTACCCGACGAATCGGCCTGTGCGGCAGCCGATGCGAGCATCAGCACTGCGATTGCGATTGCAGACTTGGTCACCTTCATTTGTTGCTCCTGATTCGAAAGAAAATTCGCCGGAAAAGTGGGTCTTTGCCGGCACCCCCGCCAATTGAGGACGCTCTCACGTCCCACACCTCACACCACTTGAAGCAAAGCACCTGCAAACTGCGTAACCGTTACCGCGTCAGCACCGTCGCGCGCGCACCGTTGCCGGTCTGGATCACCTGGATGCCGGTGTTCGATCCGCCCTGCACGAGGTTCACCGCGTTGTTGCTGCCGTTCTGCGTGACGCGCGCCGACAGCGACGTGCCGACCTGCGTCGAGTCGACCGAATTGCCGGCGCCGTTCTGTTGCACCTGCAACGTGTTGCCGTTGCCGCGCTGCGTCGCATTCAGCTTGTTGCCGACGCCGGCCTGCGACGCCGCGATCCAGTTCTGCGCCCCGGCCTGCCGCGCGACGATCGCGTTGCCGTCGCCGGCCTGCCAGATCAGCGCACCGCTGTGGCCCGCCTGGTCCAGCGACGCGGCATTGCCGACACCGCTCTGGCGGACCGCGACGATGTTGCCGCTGTAGTCGAATGCCGGTTCGGGCGGCCCGAGGTCGTTGAGCGGCACGGGCGCCGCGAACGCAGCCTGCACGGCTGCCGCTGCCCACACGGTCGCGAGCGCTAGCCGCGCCGCGCGGGCGCGCCCGTTCCGATCATGCTGTCGATTCATCATGTTTTCTCCGCTGGCCGGCCTGATGCCGGTTAATGAGTGGACACGCCCGAGCGATCGATCTTCTGCGGGTCGTACGCGGTGTTCGCGTCCTCCATGTCCTGCGCGTATTTCCGGTCTTCCTGCAGATACCGCTGCATCGTCGGGTCGTACCAGTCCTGGTCGTTCTTCAGCACCCAGGTCTGGTTCGCGACCCCCTGGACGATCAGGTGCGTGAGCGCCGATTCGATCGCTTCGTTCACGCAGATCTGCGCGGGTTCGTTACGCGTCAGCCCGGCTTCCGCCTGCAGCAGGTCCTTGAAGCCGACGAAGCGATAGATGCCCGTGTCGACCTGATAGGAGTAGACGGTCTTGGTCGTCGACACGCTGTTGAGCACCTGGCCCGTGCGGATGTCGATCGCGCGCAGGTTGACCGTGACCTGGTCGATCCGGTATTGCGTCGACCCGCTGATCCCGAGGTACGCGACGCCGGCCCCGCCGGTGCGGACGTTCGTGTCGTAGCCGACGATGCCGCCCTCGAGCACGATGTTCGCGGGCATCAGCGGCGCCATCGCATCGTTCTGCGCCTTCTTCGCATCCGCGCCGTCGGTGGCGCGCATATTCCGCCACCCCGTTAGCATGTGACGAATCGGACTTTGGGTGCCGCGCGCGCGACGCTAAGATCGCCGATCCCGTAGATCGAGCGTTCAGAACAATGAAAAAGTCCGCGTCGCCGTTGCATGCTTTTCGTTTCCGTGTCGTCTGCGCCGCGATTGCCGGCGCGCTGTCGCTTGCATCGTGCGGCGGCGTCGACAGCGGTCCGCCGTCGTCCCAGACGAACACCACGCCGCCGCTGGCCGCGAAACGCCCGAACATCCTGTACATCATGGCCGACGATCTCGGCTATTCCGACATCCATGCATTCGGCGGCGAGATCAACACGCCGAACCTCGACGCGCTCGTCGCGTCGGGCCGCATCCTGTCGAACCATCACACGGGCACCGTCTGCGCGATCACGCGCGCGATGCTGGTGTCCGGCACCGACCACCATCTCGTCGGCGAAGGCACGATGGGCGTACCGACCGACGAACGGCGCGGGCTGCCCGGCTACGAGGGCTACCTGAACGACCGTGCGTTGTCGTTCGCACAACTATTGAAGGATGCCGGCTACCACACGTACATCGCGGGCAAGTGGCACATCGGCTCGGGGATCGTCGGCAGCGCGACGGGCAGCGGGCAGACGCCCGACCAGTGGGGCTTCGAGCGCAGCTACGTGCTGCTCGGCGGCGCGGCGACGAATCACTTCGCGCACGAGCCGGCCGGCTCGTCGAACTACACGGAAGACGGCCGCTACGTGCAGCCTGGCCAGCCCGGGCAGCCGGGCGGCACGGGCGGCAGCCCGGCCGTGTTCTATTCGACCGATTTCTATACGCAGAAGCTGATCTCGTACATCGATTCGAACCAGCGCGACGGCAAGCCGTTCTTCGCGTACGCGGCCTATACGTCGCCGCACTGGCCGCTGCAGGTGCCCGAGCCGTGGCTGCACAAGTACGCGGGCGTCTATGACGCCGGCTACGACGCGATCCGCAACGCGCGGATCGCGCGGCAGAAGGCGCTCGGCCTGATCCCCGCCGATTTCAAGCCGTTCGACGGCCTGCCTGAAACCACGGCGGCATCGCCCGCGACCGCGAACAACGGCACGACCGCCGCGAAATACATCAGCGCGGTGCATTCGGCCGCGGACGGCTACGGCGACTACGGCCCCGGCAAGGTCGACAAGCTGTGGTCGAGCCTGTCGCCGGCCGAGCGCAAGGCTCAGGCGCGCTACATGGAAATCTATGCGGGGATGGTCGAGAACCTCGACTACAACATCGGCCTGCTGATCCAGCACCTGAAGGACATCGGCGCATACGACAACACGTTCATCATGTTCCAGTCGGACAACGGCGCGGAAGGCTGGCCGATCGACG
Organism: Burkholderia sp. Se-20373; assembly: GCF_017104705.1. Lineage (NCBI taxonomy): Bacteria > Pseudomonadati > Pseudomonadota > Betaproteobacteria > Burkholderiales > Burkholderiaceae > Burkholderia > Burkholderia sp. Se-20373. The sequence goes on from NZ_JAAGPH010000082.1 coordinate 17,018, forward strand.
GCGGCGCCGACCCGACGGCGACCGACACCGCGAACGGGCAGGACCCGATCTATTCGACGCTCGGCACCGACAACGGCAAGCAGAACGCGCAGCGCCTGCAGTACGGGTTGCGCTGGGCCGAAGTGAGCGCGTCGCCGTTCCGGCTCACGAAGGGCTATTCGGCCGAAGGCGGCGTCTCGACGCCGACGATCGTGCGCCTGCCGGGCCAGACGCAGCCGTTGCCGACGCTGCGCGCGTTCACGCACGTGACCGACAACACGGCGACGTTCCTCGCGGTCGCGGGCGTCACGCCGCCGTCGCAGCCGGCGCCGCCGCTCGTCAACACGCTGACGGGCGTCGACCAGAACAAGGGCAAGGTCGTCTACAACAACCGCTACGTGTATCCGGTCACCGGCCAGTCGCTGCTGCCGGTGCTGACGGGCACGGCGACGGGCGAGGTGCATACCGCGCCGTTCGGCGACGAAGCGTACGGCCGCGCGTACCTGCGCAGCGCCGACGGCCGCTGGAAGGCGTTGTGGACCGAGCCGCCGCTCGGGCCGCTCGACGGCCACTGGCAGCTGTACGACCTCGCGGCGGATCGCGGCGAGACGACCGACGTGTCCGCGCAGAACCCGTCGGTGGTCAGCACGCTCGTCGACCAGTGGAAGACCTACATGAGCAACGTCGGCGGTGTCGAACCGCTGCGTCCGCGCGGCTACTACTGAAGCCGGGAGCGACACGATGCGGTTCCGGTTCTGGACCATCGGCGCGGCGCTGGCCGCCACGCTGTTCGCCGCGGCATTCGCGGCCGGCTATGCGAATCCCGTCGCACCGGCGGGCGGCGCCTTCGACGACGCGAATCGCGGCCGCGCGCTCGCGCCGCTCGGTTCGGAGCGGCAGTGCGCGCGCTATTCGGGGCTGCCGGCCGGATGGCGCGACGACCCGAAGGCCGGGATGGTGCACCTGCGCGGCGGCGCGTTCGTGTTCGGCAGCACGCGCGGCTATGCGGACGAGCGCCCGGCGGGCGACGGCCGCACGCGTGTCGGCGGGTTCTGGATCGACCAGACCGACGTGACGATCGCGCAGTTCGCCGCGTTCGTGCAGGCGACCGGCTACGTGACCGAGGCCGAGCAGCAGGACGGGGCGGCCGTTTTCCATGTGCCGACGCGCGACGAGATGAACGCGCGCGATCTTGCGTGGTGGTCGTGGGTGAAGGGCGCGTCGTGGCGTCATCCGCACGGGCCGGGCAGCGGCATCGACGGGCTCGGCAACCTCCCCGTCACGCTCGTCACGCAACGCGATGCGCTCGCGTATGCGCGTTGGCTCGGCCGCGACCTGCCGACCGAAGCCGAATGGGAATACGCGGGCAAGGCCGGCCGCGACGACGCGCAGGGCAAGCCCGCCGCGAACTACTGGCAGGGCGTGTTCCCGGTGCTCGACACGGCCGAGGACGGCCATGCGGGGCTCGCGCCCGTCGGCTGCTACGCGGCGAACGGGTTCCGGCTCTACGACATGATCGGCAATGCCTGGGAATGGACCAAGGATGCATACACGGGCCCGCACCAGTCGCATACGAACGGCGACACGGCGGCCGTCGCGCCACCGACGCGCCGGCACGATACGCCGATGGTCATCAAGGGCGGCTCGTTCCTGTGCTCGCGCGATTACTGCGTGCGCTATCGCGCGTCGTCGCGCGAACAGCAGGAAGCCGATCTCGGCGCGTCGCATATCGGGTTTCGCACGATTCTGAGGGATGCGTCATGAAGCGCGTCGTGGTTGGCATGGGCGCGTGGCTGGTGGCGGCGTGTGCAATCGTTCATTCGGGTTTGACCGTGGCCGCCGAATCGGCCGCACCGGCGGTGCGCGTCGGCGTGACACGCGGCGTGCATGCGCAGATCCTGGACGAAGTGAAGCGGGTCGCCGCGTCGCGAGGATTCGGCATCGACGTCGTCGAATTCGACGATGCATCGCGCATCGATGCGGCGCTGGCCGACGGCCGGATCGACGCGGCCAGTTTCGAGGATGCACAACAGCTTGCCGCGACGCGTGCGCAGAAACGCTACGCGCTGACCGAAATCGCGCCGACCGTCACGCTGCCGATGGCGCTCTATTCACGCAAGCTGAAGAACCTGAACGAACTGCAGCCTGGTGCGACGGTCGCGATTCCCGCCGATCCACGCGGGATGGCGCGCGCGCTCGTGCTGTTGCAGAACGACACGCTGGTGACGTTGCGCGAGCGGGCCGGCCTGCGAGCGACGCTGCGCGACGTGACCGGCAACCGGCTCGGGCTGAAGCTCGTCGCGCTGCGCCGCGATCGCCTTTATGCTGCGCTCGACTCGGCCGCGTTCGTCGCGATCGACAGCGACGATGCCGCGCGTGCCGGGCTGCAACCCGCACGCGACAGCATCAGCATCGAGGATGCGCGCTCGCCGTATGCGAACGTGCTGACGGTGCGCGAGGCCGATCGCGCGAAGCCGTGGGTCAAGCAGCTCGTCGCCGCGTATCACTCGGACGACGTCGCGCGCTTCATCCTCACGCGCTACCAGGATTCGGTGCGGCGGCCGTGGTAGACACGTACCTGCTCGCGTGCAACGCCTGCGGACGCTGCTGCAACAGCGCACCGACGCTGTCGTTGCGCGAACTGTTCCGGCACGGGCATCGCTTCGTCGGTGCGCTGACGATCCGTCGCGTGCCGACGCGGCGGATCGGCGAGCGCTGGCGTGCGGGCGGCCGCGAGCACGCGCTCGATGCGGAAGACGTCGCGGCTACCGAGGCGCTGGCGGCGCGGTTGTTTCATCGCACCGGCGGCGCCGGGAACGAGTGGATCGCGCTGACGCTGCAGGGCTACGACTATCCGTCGCTCGGCCGGTGCGCGGCGCTGGCCGACGACGGACGCTGCAGCGTGCAGGCGGACAAGCCGTCGATCTGCCGCGCGGTGCCGCTCGATCCGATGCTGCCCGACCGCTTGCAGTCCCGTGTGCTGGCCGCGCGGCGCGACGATGCCGGATGGCTCGGCGCGAACTGCATCGTCGAAACGGCGAGCGCGCAATCTTCTGTTGAATCGTCATTCCCGATTCCGCTGGTGACGGCCGGGCAGGTCGCGGACCGAGCGGCGCTCGACGCACATCGCGATGCGCTGGTGTTCGAGCGTGCGGTGTGGCGGGATGCGGTGTTCGCATCGTTGACCGATGGCGGGCAGGACGTGCGTCATGCGCTGTCGCGGCTCGCGCCCGGCGGCTACCTGACCGTGTCGATCGTGCCGGTGCTGCTTGCCGTTGCGTCGGTGTCCGCGCATTGCCGCGCGCTGTGTCTGACGTTCATCGACGCGCAACTCGCGTTGATCGGCACGAACATCGAAGCAGCACTCGCGCGCCGGCACGCCGACGACCGGCCCGCGACGCGCGAGTTGCGCGGTTTCGCGCAGGCGCTTGAACGGGCACGGCACGCACTGACCGCGATGCCGGCGCCCGCGGCCGGCATCCGTGAAGACGCCCCACGCATCGACGCGTGGCTCGCCGACCGGCCCGACTTCGATACGCTCGCCGCGTAACGATCGCCGCCCACCGCACGTGCCTTACAATCGGCGCTCTTTAATCGCTATCGATGGAGCGGGCATGTACGCGTCGACCTTCATTTTCCGTGCCGGGCAATACGACGACGAATTCCACCGGCTCGACCGGCAGATCGCCGACATGGCGCGCGCAACGCCCGGCTATCTCGGCGAGGAGACGTGGGAGAACGCCCCATCCGGGCTGATCCAGAACGTCTATTACTGGGAGTCGGAGGCGGCGCTGCAGCAGCTGATGCAGCACCCGGCGCATCTCGAGGCGAAGACGAAACAGGCGCGCTGGCTGGACGGCTATCGCGTCGTGATTTCGAAGGTTTTGCGCGAGTATGGCGACGGCAAGCTCGCGCAGCCGCATGCGGGCCAATCCGCCTGAATGGCTGTCTTATTCATTTCTTTCGTATTACGGATCAATAACACGGTACTGTGCCGGGAAATCCGCATCCGTACGCGGGTTTTCGCGACATCGCGTGCAATCAATTCTTCATCAAGCATGGCTAAGGTGGCGGGGCTTCACGTCGTCAGTCCGTCCACCCACAACGTCCTCACTCGCTGTCGTACGGAGCCTTGTCCATGCCGAATCTCGCCTTGTCCGCGAAGCGCCGCCGCGCGCTGCGCGATCGTACCGTTCCCGTCTTCGCACTCACGCTGATTGCCGCTAGCATCGGCGCACACGCTGCTCCGCACGACAACGACGGCGATAGCCGTTTCGAGCCGGGTTTCGTGCCGGGCTTCCTGGTGCTCAGCCGCAGCGTGTACGACAACGTGTCGAGCAACGTCCAGCCCGGCGCGATCCTGCCGCCGAACTGCGCGAAGACCACCGGCGGGTGCGGTGCGGCATCCGGCGCGCCGAACGACGGCGCCTACCCGACCGTGTGGAACAACGACCGCTACGACGGCAGCTTCGGCATCACGTCGCGCATCTTCCTCGACCAGATCACGCCGGCCGGCGGTGTCGTCAGCACGCTCGAAGTGCCGAACAGCCTGCAGAAGGGCTTCGCGCACGACCAGCTGGTGACGAGCTTCAGCTCGAAGTCGGAACTCGGCCTGCACTTGTCGCTCGACGGCCGCTATCTGACGTTCATGGGCTACGTCGCGCCGGTCAATGCGATCGACGTGTCGAACTCGAACACGCCGCTCGCGGTCGATACGACCAACCCGGACGGGCAGAACTACTATCGCGCGATCGCGCGCGTCGATCGCCACGGGCACTTCCGCTTCACCGAAACGAACGCGTACAGCGGCAACAACGGCCGCGCGGCGATCCTGAACAATCGCGACGGCCGCGAGATCTACTACACGTCGGGCAACGCCGGCAACGGCGCGAACCCGCAGCCGGAGAACGTGATCCTCGGCGCGGGCGCGCAGCTCGTCGACGGCGCGAAGCATCACGAAGCGCAGCAGGATCCGGGCGTGCCGACGCCGCTCGCGAGCTTTTCGGTCACGGAGCTCGGCGCGAAGGCCGACAAGATCGGCAAGGACGACAACTTCCGCGGCATCGCGGTGCACGACAACGTCGTGTACTACACGAAGGGCAGCGGCGGCAACGGCGTGAACACGGTGTACTTCGTCGATACGACCGGCACCGCGTGCCCGTCGGGCGTTGGCGTGCCGTCGCCGAAGGCCGTGCTGCCGACGGCGCCGCTTGCATACAACGCCGCCACTGTGCAAACGGCGGGCCTGCCGAACAACATGTGCGTGCTGGCCGGCTTCCCGAGCACGCCGAACAAGACCGCGACGACGCTTGCCTATCCGTTCGGGATCTGGTTCGCCGACGCGAACACGCTGTATGTCGCGGACGAAGGCGACGGCTACACGGGCGGCGCGGACCTGTACACGCACGCCGCTGCGCAGAAGACGGCGGGCCTGCAGAAGTGGGTCTACGACGCAGGCACGAAGCAGTGGACGCTCGCGTACACGCTGCAGAACGGGTTGAACCTCGGCCAGCCGTATTCGGTCGCCGGCTATCCGGCGGGCAACAATTCGGCGACGGGCCTGCCGTGGGCACCGGCGACGGCCGGCCTGCGCAACCTGACGGGCCGCGTCGAGCGCGACGGCACGGTGACGATCTGGGCGATCACGTCGACCGTCAGCGGCAACGGCGACGTCGGGGCGGACCCGAACCGGTTGGTGGCGGTGCGCGACGTGTTGAAGAACACGAGTGCGGCCACGGCCGCGCATGAGCAATTCGCAGTGCTGCGGACGGCGAAGTTTGCGGAAGTGCTGCGGGGGATCGAGTTCGCGCCGGGGACGGATGCGGGGCGGTGGCACTGAGGTAACGGGGCTCGGTTGAGGCCGGGGTTGAAGGCGAACGCGGCTGCCGGATGGCGGCGGCCGCGTTTAGTTGGTTGGGTTTGCCCGTCGCTGGGCGCGCGGGTTTGCCTCGTGCGCTCCAGGTCTGAAGAGGGACGGGGGCTAGGTACTTCTTCGTACCAGTGCAAATCGCCCGTCGGGCTTTCGCGTACCACCGGTATGGGCTTGCCAGTACGAACTCAATCGGATGGGTCTTACGATCGTTTCTGATATTCCTCGAACCACATCCACCGACCCGGCTCAAACAGGTTCGTGTACTGGTTTCGTTCTGCTTGCTCCCGAGGGGTGAGCTTGCGGACATCGGGAAATTTCTGACCTTTCCTGATCGCATGAGGGGTTACGCACGAAAGCACGATCAGGGCGGTCCCAATAGGCTTGCACCACTTCCGCACACGCATAAGCATCTTCTTCATGTAACTGGCTCCGATATCCTCTTCGAAACTCACCATCTTTTTGCTTATGGGCTTTCGTCTTTCCGGGTCACGCTTGATTAAATTCCGGGTCGTGCATCCACCATACCGGATGATCGTGCGGCTCTCGCAGCCACATCCAGCGGCCCGGCACGTGCTCGGTAGGCCGCCGTTGTTCGCGTTCCTCCCAAGGCATCAACGTGCGGACCGTGGGGAATGCTCGCCCCTTGTAGACCACCAATGAGTGGCTGGAAACCGTGGAGAATCCCTCCCACAACCCGGTCTCGGGACACAGCATGCCAGTGCACAGGTTCATTTCGCCGTATTTCTGACGTTTCGCCTGCCGCTCTTCAAGGCGACGTTGCCTGCGTTCCTCGGGCGTCAAGATTTTGTATGTGCGGCGTATCTCGACTATCCACAGTCGCTGCGGAAATGATCCATCCACCGGATTGATGTAACCAAGATCGACATCGATTGGAAATTTGCTCCCGGGGACGTCTTTTGAGCGATAGCGAAAGGACTGCAAATTGGGAGCATCGGGGGTGCGCCCCCTCATTTCATTTCCATACTCGCGATTCCCTCGAGAGTCAATCCAATAGTCCTCTAATTGGAGAAGCGATTTGATTTCCGTGTCAGGCAGATTGGCAACCCTTGCGTCAACGACAATTCTTACCCCAGCCGGAACAATTTTCACCTTATCGCGATCCTCACTGTAGTCCTCCGGATCGTCGCCTGTGGAAAATTCAATCTTCGTCCCGCGCAGCGCACGATTTTTGTATTTATAAAGAAACCCTTTTGCGGGAGGATGCGTCCACGTTGTGTAGTTTGTCCCAAAGATAATATTCTTCGGATCGTATGGCGCATCATCGCGCAGGATCGACATTGCTGTTTTAAGGATGGCGCGCAGCGCGACGCGCTGCTCTTCGTCGGTCGTCTGCATTTCAAATCCCTCCCCTAACGGTGTTAAGTGAAGCATCGTATCCTCCTGTGCATGTACCGGGGTTACGCACGAAAGCACGACCAGGGCGGTCCCAATAGGCTTGCACCACCTCTGCACACGCATAAGCATCTTCTTCATGTAACTGGCTCCGGTATCCCTCTTCGAATTCCACCATCTTGGCCGCCGTTTCTGGCGACACTCTCAACAGCTTGCACACCTCGGCCTGTGCAATTGGCACATCGGGCTTCACATAGGATCCGCCTGTCTGATTTTGCATGTGCGAAATCATCCAGTAATAATGGAAAATCAACATGCGATGAAGTCCGGCAGCAACCCGTCCATCATCGGGAATTTTTGCCTTCTCTGAGACCGCAAAAATCTCATTTGGAGAGTTGGCCTTATATACTTTCATAGACTGAGAGAAGATTACATAGTCGCTCGGATGTTGTTGAAGCAAGGCCATCATCCAGAATGTTTGCTGGCAATGTCGTGCCTCGTGATAAAGCAAATCCGCGAATGCATTCAGGCTTCCATCCAAGGAGGTCGCATTATTGGATGCAACAATTTTCTCGACTTCTCTCTCCTGGATAGCTATTACCCAGTATCTGGCAACAAATGACGCGCTGACATCCGGACGCATGTTGTATTTGGCAAAACCGTCCATTGCATTAACAATATCGATCTTGGGAGTCGCCCCATTTGACTTCATCGGGTCCCCTGAAGAACCACTTGGCAATCCAAACGGCCCAGCCGCAAGGGCGGTATTCAATACATTGCCAACCGCAAGCGCGATGCTTTCCTTTGCCTCATCCGATATCTCGCCGCTCAACGTATCGAACCTGCCCCACTCGATCCCGTTGAGTGCCTTCTTGATCGCTACCGCATAGGCCTTCGCCACCGGATACTCGACATCCCGGCGCACCGGCATGTCTGGAGGTGCATCACCCTGTTTAGCCCCGTCGATGAAGTGATGGAAGCGCAACCCGAAGTTCAGCGGATCGCAGGTCGCGAACGCGGCCGGCTGACGCTCGGACGTCGCTCCCTGTTCCGGGGTGCTGACTTTCTTGCCCTTGATCGTCGTGTTGCGTTTGTCGGCGTTCGGCGCTTGCGCGGTGTAGGGCGTCGTGTTCTCGCGCCCGATGGCGGCCCGATTCACCGCAGTCACCTTGTCCGGATCGCTCGCCGCCAGCAGTTCCACCGTGCCGAACGCGATATCGTGGCTCGTCACGACTTCCGTTTCGCCCAGCTCGTTACTTACGCCCTCGATCACGCGTCCGTTGTCGAGCGTGACCCGGTACGGCTGGTTCGGCAGCGCAAATCCGCTGTCATGCTCCAACAGCACGAAGTGCGCCGCGTACTGCCCCGGATTGGCGGGTGTGACCGGCAGGCGCATGGGTCGCACCTGGCCTTCGTCTGTCTGATGACTGCCTGCATAGATCGTATGTTCGCCGGCCGTCCGCACGACGTAACCTTGATCGCTGATGCGAACCTCCGTACTGCCCGCGTGCAGCACGATTTCCTCTGCCGCGTGCAGGTGGATACTGTCGCCCGTGCTCGTGATCTGGATTGCCTTCCTGGCGGTCACGTCGACACCATCGGTCTGCGCTTCAATCCGCACTTTCCCCGCCGCGGCGACGAGCGCCATGCCGGCCTTGTGCACGAACAGCGAGAACGTATTCGACACGCTCGCGAACAGCGAACGCCCCACGGCAAGCCCGACATGGCGGCCGCTCGTTATGGCGACATCCTCGCCGCTCGCAATATGAGCGCTACGCTCAGCGGCCACACTGAATCCGGCTGGTCCGGCCAGTACGATGTCCGCCTCTGTCAATTCCGGGAAATCGTCCGGGCCGGCCGGCGTATTGCCTCGAATCGCGTCGTTGCGCGCATTGATCGCCTTGGCCACGTCGCTCTGATCCGCATCGGGTTGTTGTGCCTGATGCCGTTGCGCCAGGCCTGTGAGGCTTTCCTGCAACTCGCGCGCCCGAGTGAGTCGGCCGATGGCCTCCTTGGCGTCCTTCGCATGACCCGGGCCGCCCGGTTGGCCGTCCGTCGATACAAACAAACCCCTCAACGCCCGAACGACGCCCCAATCGTCGGTGCGAAGATCGAAGCCTTTGCCACGCGCATCGGCACGGCCCTTTTTTCGGGTAATGCGCCGAAGGTTGCCGAGGCTCAGCATCGACATGCCCGCGTCGCTGGCAAGCTGCGTCTGGATTTGTTCCCGCGTATCGTCGATCGCCAGATGACCGGATGCCGTGCCATGGAGCTCCCGGCCACGAATGACCGACACCGCGTGATTGTGCGGCTGCTCCAGTGCAGGCTGGCGGAACGCATTGACGGCGCTCCCGATGATCACCGGCAAATCCGGGTCGCCGTAGTAATGCGACACCGTCACCTCATGACCGATGCGCGGGATGAACGTCGCGCCCATGTCTATGCCTTGCCAAGGCGACAGCACACGCAGCCAGATGCCCGAATTCTCGTCGTGCTGGCCTTGCCGGTCCCACGCGAATTGCACCTTCACTCGCCCGTATTGGTCCGTCCAGATTTCCTGGCCGGCGGGGCCGACGACAATCGCTTTCTCGGGGCCGCCCATAATGGGCTTGCGTACGCTGCGCTCGAGCCGGAACAGCTCGCTCGTCGGCAGCAGTTCGAATTGCGCGTCGGCGCGATAGGTCTGCGCGCTGCCGGCTCGCCCTGCGACTTCCTCGATATCGAGCGTGCAGGTCACAACCACATACTCGCGATTCGCCGCCTGCTGCGGATGGCCGACGAGCGTAAACGTGTGGCCGACCGTGAGGCCGCGCAAACTCCCTTTACCGTTTGCCCGTCGCCCGGCACAGCGCTGCGCCTCAAGCCGCACACGCGCGAAGTGCCGCGCCTCCCACTCCGTATCGTTTGGCTTGCCCGTCAGTCCTTGCGCGCCGGCGAGCGGCTGACTGTAGTCTCCCCAGTCATAAATCTCGCCATCCGAGCTGGCCGTCGGACGAGGGTCTTCCACGGTAGTGCCCAGCCTCGCGCGTGGCCGCGTGTAGTCGTAATCCGTGACGCTCACGGACCCTGCCGTCAAGCGACTGGTCACGGACAGCGTATGAATGTGCTCCTCGTCGATGCGCTGACCGCCGGGTGGCAGATAGCGCAAGGTCTCGTAAGCCTCCCCGTGCGGTTGGTGTCCGCCCATCGTGTCGCACAGGACAAGACGGTGATGGCCGTCATCGTGTTCGAACCACCACCAGATTCCCCATTCCTCCCAGAGCCGTTGCAGGAACGCCCAGTCCGATTCGAAGGCCTGTCGCTGTACGTCGCGTTTCGGGTAGACGCCCCGAAAGGCGCCGAGGCGCTTATCGACGGGGTAGGGATATTTCGAGAGGACTGCGTCGGTGATTTCAACGACGGTCATATCCTGAAACAGGCGGCAATCCTGCGTGAGGGTCGCGCGATAGAGCCATGGCCGCAGTTCGAGTTCGTACAGGATCGCGTCACGATCCTGACCGGCAAGCCGTGCCACTTCGACCAATCCGGTGATCTCGCGCGTACCCGCCCCGATGTTGCCGCGCCCGGTGTTACCCGCCAGCCCCGGCATGAACCGACCTTTGCCTTCGAGCTGGATCGACACGGTGACTTCCGTGCCGACTATCTTGTCCAGATCGAGATCGGCCGTGCGGCTCGGCGAAACAGCATAGGCATCGTCGGTGCGCAGCGTGACGAGGTAGCGGCATTCGTCGAGGCGGCCGATGGTTTCGGTGCCTTGCAGGCGCACCGGGACGAACACCGGCAGCGCATCCACGCCATAGGTCGGCAACGACGCGCCCGCAAGTGACAGCGTGCGAGCCTGAGCAAAAAGCGCCATTTACGCTGCCCCTGTCGTCCGCTGACCAATGATGGTCGCACCGCACCCGGTCTTGTCGCCGTGATAGCCCACGCGCCGGCCGTGATGCGTGCGCCGGCCACTCGCCAGCAACGGAAAAACGCCACCGCATTTCGGACAATGGACGCCGTGGCCATCAAGCGCTACGCCAATTCCGAGATGTTTCAGGTCATGCGCGCATTCGACGACTTCGCCGCCGTGGTCGGTTGAGTCACCCAGGCGGACCATTTCGCGGCCTCGTGCATTCTTCATCATCGATCTCGTCTATCACGTGGAGCGAGATTGATAACGCGGAAATTCGACGCCGACTATGGGATGAATACGATTTTTCGGACTTTGACTTTCGTTAAAGAAAATGAGTTTTCTTTTTGTGCGCTACCGTTGAATGGCGGTACGCACACCGCCTCAAAGCGCCTCAACCAGCAGCCGCTTGCTCTTCTCGCAATACTCGTGACACGCCGCCCGCGCGGCAATCGACGCGCCATGCACGAACCGCGGCGCATCGGCCCGCCGCGACATCGACACGACGATCGACGGCGGCGACGGCTGCAGCGGCAGCTCGACGACTTCACCGCTTTCGATCAATGCATCGACGAACAGCACCGGAATCGCCGCCACGCCAAACCCGTCGCGTACGAGCTGCACGATCACCGAGATCGACGGCGACCCGGTGATGCGCGTGTCCGACAGCGGCACGCCGTGCGCATGCGCAAGCGTGCGGACGATATCCTCCAGCGCGCGATGCGGCGCCGTACCACGCCCGTAGGTGAGAATCGGCTGGCGCAGCACCTGCCTGGCCAGCCCCGTGCGCGTATTCGGCAGCAGCCCCGCGCGCGCGATCCAGCGCACCGGGTAGTTCGCGAGCGCATCGCACACGACCGACGCCTCGTCGCTGCCTTCCACGCGGATGATCAGGTCGAGCTCGCCGGCCATCAGCCGGCGCTGCAGCACGACGCTGACGTCGACGGTCAGGTCGATCTCGAGCTGCGGATAGTCGGCCGCCAGCCGCCGCATGTAGTGCGGCAGCCAGCTGTGCACGACGGTCTCGATCACGCCGAGCCGCAGCTTGCCGCGCAGCGCGCGCTCGCCGGATGCCGCGGCCTGCAGCTCCTGCGTCGCCTCGACCACGGCCTTCGCATAGCCGAGCAGGTATTCGCCGTTCGGCGTGAGCCGGAATTCGCGGCTGTCGCGGTCGACGAGTACCGTCTGCAGTTCGTCCTCGAGCGCTTTCACGCGCTGCGAGATCGCGGCCGGCGTCGCGTGCAGCGCGGCGGCCGTCGTGCGGAAGTTGCGCAGCTTCGCGAGCGTGACGAAGGTTTCGAGAAAACGCGTGTTCATGGCGGTCGGACGGAGGGTGAGCGCGCACTTTGCCGGTGAGGAAAAGTGAACGGAGCCGGGGAAAACCCCGAGATCCGTTAAGAAATTCTATACACGAAGCGCAAAAAAACTCGTTGGCGACAAAATTTTTTCTTTTCTACTCTTCGCTGTACCGATGACACGCCACCGTCATCCCGACGACACACCGATCTGCGACAGAACCTCATGACCCCTGCCGAATTCCGCCAGTCCGTGCGCCACGGCGCGTTCCGCGGCCCGACCGCCGGCCACTGCGGCCCGTACGCGCAAGCGAACCTCGCGATCCTGCCCGACGCGTTCGCGCACGATTTTCTGCGCTTCTGCCAGGCGAACCCGAAAGCCTGCCCGCTGCTGGGCGTCGGCGAACCGGGCGCGTTCCGGGTCGACGTGCTCGGCGAGGATCTCGACATCCGCACCGACGTGCCGAGCTACAACGTCTACCGCGACGGCCGGCTGACCGAACGCGTCGAATCGCTGGAGGCACTGTGGCGCGACGATTTCGTCGTGTTCGCGATCGGCTGCTCGTTCTCGTTCGAGGACATGCTGGCGCGCGAAGGCATCGGCCTGCGTCATGTGGAGGAGGGGCGCAACGTACCGATGTACCGCACGTCGATCCCGAACCGCCGCGCGGGGATCTTCGGCGGCCAGCTCGTCGTGTCGATGCGGCCGATGCGCGGCGCCGACGCGATTCGCGCGGTGCAGATCACGAGCCGGTTTCCGGGCGTGCACGGCGCGCCGATCCATCTCGGCGATCCGCGCGAGCTGGGCATCGCCGACCTGAACGCCCCCGAATTCGGCGACGCGGTGACGATCCGCGACGGCGAGCTGCCGGTGTTCTGGGCGTGCGGCGTGACGCCGCAAACCGCGCTGATGGACGCGAAGCTGCCGATCGCGATCGCGCATACGCCCGGCCACATGCTGATGACCGACATCACGAACGCGTCGCTGGCCGTATTCTGAGCCGGGGCGATGACCCGCACGACGCACCGGCACGACACCCCCCCGCACGCACGATCGCCATTCGACGGCGGATAACGACAGGAGCACCACCATGGAAAGCAAGACCCTCGCGGCGCACGCCGCAGAGCCCGCGAGCCCCGAGCGTAACGGCCTGTTCTCGTGGTACGGGGACGCGCAGCCGCGCGAGCGCCGCGCGTTCTGGAGCTGCAAGGTCGGCTACATGCTCGACGGGATGGACACGCAGATGCTGTCGTTCGTGATCCCGACGCTCGTCGCGACCTGGGGCATCTCGCTCGCCGACGCGGGCTTCATCGGCACGATCACGCTGCTCGCGTCGGCGGCCGGCGGCTGGATCGCCGGCATCCTGTCCGACCGGATCGGCCGCGTGCGCACGCTGCAGCTCACCGTGCTGTGGTTCGCCGTGTTCACCGCGCTGTGCGGGCTCGCGCAGAACTACCACCAGCTGCTCGCGGCGCGCGCGCTGATGGGCTTCGGCTTCGGCGGCGAATGGACGGCCGGCGCGGTGCTGATCGGCGAAGTGATCCGGGCGCGCGATCGCGGCAAGGCGGTCGGCCTCGTGCAGTCGGGCTGGGCGATCGGCTGGGGGCTGTGCGCGCTGCTGTATGCGCTGCTGTTCTCGGTGCTGCCGGCCGAGCAGGCATGGCGCGCGCTGTTCCTCGTCGGCCTCGCGCCGGCGCTGCTGGTCGTCGCGATCCGCCGCTACGTGAAGGAGCCGGACGTCTACGAGAAGGAGAAGGCCGCGCAGGCAAAAGTGGCCGATGCGCCGCGCCTCACCGAGATCTTCGCGCCGAAGCTGATCACGACGACGCTGCGCGCGGCGCTGCTGACGACGGGCGCGCAGGGTGGCTACTACGCGATCACGACGTGGCTGCCGACCTTCCTGAAGACCGAGCGGCACCTCACGGTGATGGGCACCGGCGGCTATCTCGCGATGATCATCTTCGGCTCGTGGGTCGGCTACCTGACGAGCGCGTACCTGACCGACCGCCTGGGCCGCAAGCCGAACTTCATCCTGTTCGCGGTGGGCTCGATGGTGATCGCGTTCGCGTACACGTCGCTGAACCTGACCAACGCGTCGATGCTGTGGCTCGGCTTCCCGCTCGGCTTCTTCGCATCGGGCATCTTCTCGGGGATGGGCGCGTTCCTCACCGAACTGTTCCCGACCCGTGTGCGCGGTTCCGGCCAGGGCTTCTGCTACAACGTGGGCCGCGCGATCGGTGCGCTGTTCCCGTTCCTGATCGGCGCGCTGTCCAAGCAATACGGGCTCGGCACGAGCATCGGCCTCTTCGCGGTGGCCGCGTACGGCGTGGTGATCGTCGCCGCGCTGACGCTGCCCGAGACCCGCGGCCGCGAACTCGACGCCGCGTAAGCGGCAAGGGCGGCCCGCCCGTCGTTTTTCTTCCCCTTTGACCGACCCCGTGACACGGTGCGCGACGCGCGCCGTGCGGCGGCGCTCGTCCCTCGACTCAACGACGCATCGACCCGACATCATGACTGACCGACACCTTTCCTCCGTTCCGTCCGACGCCGCACGCTGGCAATTCTGGATCGACCGCGGCGGCACCTTCACCGACATCGTCGCGCGCCGGCCCGACGGCACGCTCGTCACGCACAAGCTGCTGTCGGAGAACCCCGAGCAGTACCGCGACGCGGCCGTGGCCGGCATTCGCCACCTGCTCGGCCTCGCGGCCGGCGAGCCGATCACGCCCGAGCGCGTCGACATGGTGAAGATGGGCACGACGGTCGCGACCAACGCGCTGCTCGAACGCAAGGGCGAACGCACCGCGCTCGCGACGACGCGCGGCTTTCGCGACGTGCTGCGCATCGCGTACCAGAACCGGCCGCGTCTGTTCGATCTCGACATCGTGCTGCCGGATGCGCTGTACGAGACCGTCGTCGAGATCGACGAGCGTATCGGCGCGCACGGCGACGTCGTCGTGCCGTTCGATGCGCAGGGCGCCGAGGCGTCGCTGCGCCGCGTGTTCGACTCGGGCGTGCGCGCGCTCGCGATCGTGCTGATCCACGGCTATCGCTACACCGCGCACGAACGCGCGCTGGCGGATCTGGCGCGCCGCATCGGCTTCACGCAGGTGTCGGTGTCGCACGAGGTGTCGCCGCTGATGAAGATGGTGTCGCGCGGCGATACGACCGTCGTCGACGCGTACCTGTCGCCGATCCTGCGCCGCTACGTCGAGCAGGTCGCGCACGAGATGCCCGGTGTGAACCTGCAGTTCATGCAGAGCAGCGGCGGGCTGACGCGCGCCGACGCGTTCCAGGGCAAGGACGCGATCCTGTCGGGCCCTGCCGGCGGCATCGTCGGGATGGTGCGCGCCGCGCAGGCGGCCGGCTTCGAGCGCGTGATCGGCTTCGACATGGGCGGCACGTCGACCGACGTGTCGCACTATCACGGCGAATTCGAGCGCGTGTTCGAGACGCAGGTGGCCGGCGTGCGGATGCGCGCGCCGATGATGAGCATCCATACGGTGGCCGCGGGCGGCGGCTCGGTGCTCGGCTTCGACGGCGCACGGCTGCGTGTCGGGCCCGAATCGGCCGGCGCGAACCCGGGGCCGGCCGCCTATCGGCGCGGCGGCCCGCTGACGGTGACCGACTGCAACGTGATGCTCGGCAAGATCCAGCCCGACCATTTCCCGCGCGTGTTCGGCCCGCACGCGGACGAACCGCTCGACCGCGACGGCGTGGTCGCGAAGTTCGCCGCGCTCGCCGACGAGATCCACGCGGCGACCGGGCGGCGCGAGACGCCCGAGGCGCTCGCCGAAGGCTTCCTGGAAATCGCGATCGGCAGCATGGCGAACGCGATCAAGAAGATTTCCGTGCAGCGCGGCCACGACGTGTCGCGCTACGTGCTGACGACGTTCGGCGGCGCGGGCGGCCAGCACGCGTGCGGCGTCGCCGATGCGCTCGGCATGACGCAGGTGTTCGCGCATCCGCTGGCGGGCGTGCTGTCCGCCTACGGGATGGGCCTCGCCGACCAGACCGCGATGCGCGAGCGCGCGGTCGAGGCGGTGTTGTCCGACGATTCATTGCCGGCGCTGCATGCCGCGCTCGACCGGCTGGCCGACGAGGCCGTCGGCGCGCTGCTCGAACAGGGCGTGCCGCCGGAGCGGATCGCGACCGAGCGGCGCGTGCACCTGCGCTACCAGGGCACCGATTCGGCGCTCGACGTGCCGGCCGGCAGCGTCGCCGAGATGCAGCAGGCGTTCGAGGCCGCCTACCGGCAGCGCTACGCGTTCCTGATGCCCGGCACGCCGCTCGTCGCCGAGCTCGCGTCGGTCGAGGCGATCGGCCGCTCCGACGCGCCGGTGGAGATCGCCTCGCTCGCGCCGCGCCACACGGGCAACGGCGACGATGCCGCGCTGCGCGCCCACTCCACGGTGCGCTTCCATTCCGGCGGCCAATGGCACGACGCGGCGCTCTACGTGCGCGACACGCTGCGGGCCGGCGACGCGATCGACGGCCCGGCGATCGTCGCGGAGCAGAACGGCACGACCGTCGTCGAGCCCGGCTGGCGCGCGCAGATGACCGCGCAGGGCAACCTCGTGCTGACGCGCACGACGCCGCTGCCGACGCGCCGCTCGCTCGGCACCGACGCCGACCCGGTGCGGCTCGAGATCTTCAACAACCTGTTCATGTCGATCGCCGAGCAGATGGGGCTGCGGCTGCAGAACACCGCGTACTCGGTGAACATCAAGGAGCGGCTCGACTTCTCGTGCGCGATCTTCGACGGCGACGGCAACCTGATCGCGAACGCGCCGCACATGCCCGTGCACCTCGGCTCGATGGGCGAGAGCATCCGCACGGTGATCGAGCGCAACCGCGGCCGCATGCGCGACGGCGACGTGTTCATGCTGAACGACCCGTATCACGGCGGCACGCACCTGCCGGACGTGACGGTCATCACGCCGGTGTTCGCGGACGGCTCGGACGCGCCGCTGTTCTACGTCGGCTCGCGCGGCCACCACGCGGACATCGGCGGCACGACGCCGGGCTCGATGCCGCCCGATTCGACCCACATCGACGAGGAGGGCGTGCTGATCGACAACTGGCAGCTCGTGTCGGCCGGCACGCTGCGCGATGCGGACACCCGCGCGCTGCTCGCATCGGGCCGCTATCCGGCGCGCAACGTCGAGCAGAACATGGCCGACCTGCGCGCGCAGGTCGCGGCGAACCAGAAGGGCGTCGACGAGCTGCGCCGGATGGTCGCGCAGTTCGGCCGCGACGTCGTGCTCGCGTTCATGGGGCACGTGCAGGACAACGCGGAAGAAGCCGTGCGGCGCGTGATCGGCGCGCTGCAGGACGGCGCGTACCGCTACCCGCTCGACAACGGTGCGGAGATTCGCGTCGCGATCCGCGTCGACCGGGCGGCGCGGCGCGCGGAAATCGATTTCACGGGCACGTCCGCGCAGCTCGACAACAACTTCAACGCGCCGAAGGCCGTGTGCATGGCCGCCGTGCTGTACGTGTTCCGCACGCTGGTCGGCGACGACATCCCGCTGAACGCCGGCTGCCTGAAGCCGCTCACGGTGATCGTGCCCGCGCGCTCGATGCTGAACCCCGAGTATCCGGCGGCGGTCGTGTCGGGCAACGTCGAGACGTCGTCGGCCATCACCAACGCGCTGTACGGCGCGCTCGGCTGCGTCGCGTCGAGCCAGGGAACGATGAACAACTTCACATTCGGCAACGATCGCTACCAGTACTACGAGACGATTGCGGGCGGCAGCGGCGCCGGTGACGGGTTCGCGGGCGTCGGCGCGGTGCAGACGCACATGACGAACTCGCGGCTCACCGATCCGGAGGTGCTCGAATGGCGCTACCCGGTGCGGCTCGACTCGCACCGGATCCGCGCCGGGTCGGGCGGCGGCGGGCGCTGGCGCGGCGGCGACGGCGCGGTGCGGCGGATCCGCTTCCTGGAGCCGATGACCGCGTCGATCCTGTCGAACAACCGGATCCACGCGCCGTTCGGCGCGGCG
>NZ_JAAGPH010000083.1:0-34754 GCF_017104705.1 Burkholderia sp. Se-20373
TCGCCGGGCGGGGCGCTCAGCCGAGCCGCCGAACCCGCTTCGCGGCGCCGCCACCCTCATTGAGCCGGCTGCCAATCATGAAAAATCCGGCTTGCCAATCGAGTCCCAATTCCTTGACACTCTGCTCTAAATGTGAGTGCCAATCCTGATCGTCATTTGATAAGATGGCTCTCATCATTCGTTAGGCAGCACCTGCGCGCATGACGCGCGAACGCCGGGTCGCATTAGCGGGAAACAAGTACGGGACGAGGCCCATCAGCACGGCACTCACGGCCGCCTTGCCGGGCGCGCATCACGCGCGGCCCGGCAGGGCGGCCGGCCGGCTCGCCTCCGTCTACACTGTGCGTTTTTTCTGGATCGGGGCGTCTCCATGGATGACGAAAACGATAGCGCGGTGCTCGAGGCGCACGTCGGTACGCGCAGCCCCTGCTGGCGTCTCGGCAGCGACAGCAACGCACTCGAACTGGCGGCCGTCCGCGGCCTGACCAACGTCGCCGTCGCGCTGACGGTCGAACAGGCCGCGTGCATCCGCGCGCTGACCGGTGTCACGTCGCACCTGGTGCTCGACATCGCGCTGTTCGGCGAACCGGTCAAGCTCCATCTCGTCGGCCGGAAGGTCGATACGACCAACTGGGCCGGCACGGCGTCCGCCTATTCCGATGCCGAGTCCGTCGCGGGCGATCTCGCGCACGGGCTCGCGTTCGCCGAGCAGGTCGTGTCCGAAGTGAATTCGCTCGTGGTGATCCTCGACCGCAACGGGATGGTGCAGCGCTTCAACCGCCTGTGCGAGGAAGTGACGGGCAAGCGCGAGGTCGACGTGATCGGCCGCAGCGCGTTCGAGCTGTTCATGACCCCCGAGCAGGGCGCGCAGTCGCGCAGCAACATCACGGGATTTTTCGCGAGCAACCATTCGTTCGCGGTCGAGCGCTACATCAACACGGTCAACGGGCCGCGCCTGTTCCAGTTCCGCAACAAGTTCGTGCAGAGCGGCAGCGGCGTCGACGAGCAGTTCCTGATCTGCTCGGGCATCGACATCACCGAGGAGCGCAGCGCGCAGCAGCGGCTCATCGAGCTTGCGAACACCGACGTGCTGACCGGCCTGCCGAACCGCCATGCGATCAGCGAGCGCATCCACGCGGCGATCGCCGCCGAGACCGCCGCGACGCGCGGGCAGGTCGGCATCCTGTTCCTCGATCTCGACAACTTCAAGCGCGTCAACGATCACTACGGGCACATCACCGGCGACCGGCTGCTGCAGGACGTGTCGGCGATCATCAGCGGCTGCCTGCCGTCCGGCGCGACGCTCGCGCGGCTCGGCGGCGACGAATTCCTCGTGCTGTTCGAGCACGGCACGCGGCCGCTGCTCGAAGCGACCGCGCAGATCATTCTCGAGCGGCTGCGAACGCCGATTCATCTCGGGCTGATGGAGGTCTACACGAGCTGCTCGATCGGCATCGCGATGCATCCGCAGCACGGCGATTCGCTCGAGACGCTGATCCGCAGCGCGGATACCGCGATGTACGTCGCGAAGGAAGAGGGCAAGCATACGTATCGCGTGTTCTCGCTGGAGATGAACCAGAAGGTCGCGAAGTACATGTGGCTCGACACGAACCTGCGCAAGGCGCTCGAAGAGGAGCAGTTCGTGCTGCACTACCAGCCGGTCGTCGATATCGCGACCGGCGACGTGCACGCCGTCGAGGCGCTGATCCGCTGGCAGTCGCCCGATCGCGGGCTCGTCGCGCCGGTCGAGTTCATCCGCTTCGCCGAGGAGTCGGGCCTGATCGCGCCGCTCGGGCGCTGGGTGATGCGTACCGCGGCCGCGCAGGCCGCCGCGTGGAAGGCGAAGGGGCTCGGCATCCGGATCGCGGTGAACGTGTCCGCGCGGCAGTTGCAGGACATGAACATCGTGCACCAGCTGGCGTCGATCCTCGACGCCGCGGGGCTCAAGCCCGGCCTGCTCGACATTGAGCTGACCGAGAGCTGCTTCATCGAGGACGAGGATGCGGCCAACGGGCTGATGCGGCAGTTCCGCCAGCTTGGAGCCGAGATCCATCTCGACGATTTCGGCACCGGCTATTCGTCGCTGTCGCAGTTGTCGCGCCTGCCGCTCGACGCGATCAAGCTCGACCGCACCTTCATCACGGGCATCGACCGCAATCCGCGCTCGCAGGCGCTGGTGCGCTCGGTCGTGTCGCTCGCGAAGGCGCTGAATTTCGCGGTGGTCGCCGAAGGCGTCGAAACGCATGCGGAAGCCGAATTCCTCAAGCAGCTCGACGTCGATCATGCGCAGGGCTACTACTACGCCCGCCCGATGCCGGCCCAGGCGTTCGAGGCGTGGCTCGCGGAGACGAGGAAGCTCAGGCTGATCGCCTGAGCCTCGTTCACGAACGGACGCCGCCGGCGAGCGGCGGCGTCCGTCTCACTACACCGTGCGCAGCTTCGACACGCGCCGGTTCTGCAGCATCACGAGGCGTTCCATGTACGCGAGATCCTTCGGCTCGATCGTGAACGCCGCATGCACCCACGCTTCCGTAATGTCCATCAGCTCGGAGCGCGTCAGCTGGAACACCCGCTCGCGCGCGCGCAGCATCGCGCGCACGCCGTTCAGCTTCGGCTTCATCACGTCGATGAAGGTGCGCGTCGCGAGATACGCGTCACCCGCGTCGAACGTCTGGTCGACCAGCCCGCGATCCTCGTACCACTCGGACGCGTGCGCTTCACCGGTCGAGATCAGGTGCTCCGCGACGCCCCGATCGGCCTTGCGCGCGACGAGCGAATAGCCGCCCATGCCCGGGAACAGGTTGAACGCGATCTCGGGAAACCCGAGCTTCACGCCCTTCTGCGCGAGCACGTAGTGATGCGCGAGCGCGGCCTCGAAGCCGCCGCCGAGCGCGCTGCCCTCGACCATCGCGATCGAGATCGCCCCGGTGCCGAAGCCCGTGTAGATCTCGTACACGCCGTCGATGCACGAGCGCGCATAGGCCATCAGCAGGTCGCGCTTGCCGCTGCGGATCGCGTCGACGAAGAAGCTCAGGTCGCCGCCGACGTTGAACAGCTCGGGGACGAGCGAGCCCGTCACCCAGAAGTCGAACGGCAGGCCCGAATCGCGTGCGACGCGTGCGAGATGGATGATGTCGGTAACGAGTTGCTGGTTGAAGCACGGCCGCGGCTCCGATCGCAGCATCATCCACATGACATTACGTCCCTCTTCGTAAAAGGCAGTCAGTTGCGTGAGTTCGCCGGCTTCATAAAACGGGCGGCACGCGGGATGGGATTGGAGTTGCATGGTATGTCCTCGTGAGATGTGGTTTTCGAAGACCGTCGCGCCCGGTGCCGAGCGGGAGGCGAGTGTCCTGCAGGGCGCCGGGCGCGAGGCATCGCCATTGTTGCGCGCACACAAAAGTCGAATTGCGAGGAACCACGCACGACCGGGACGCGGGTGCGGGTCGCATCGGTGCGGGTGGGGAAGGGGGCGGCGAGCACGGCCGGCCGCTATCGGGCGAAGGTGGGCGGCGCGTCGGCCGGTGCGCCGGACGGGGCCGGCAGGCATGTGAAGGCGGCCGGAAAGGGTGCCGTGCAGGT
Organism: Burkholderia sp. Se-20373; assembly: GCF_017104705.1. Classification (NCBI taxonomy): domain Bacteria; kingdom Pseudomonadati; phylum Pseudomonadota; class Betaproteobacteria; order Burkholderiales; family Burkholderiaceae; genus Burkholderia; species Burkholderia sp. Se-20373. The sequence continues at coordinate 3,583 of NZ_JAAGPH010000083.1, forward strand.
TCGCCGCGTTGCGCGAATGCGTGTAAACGGCCGATCCGGCGCGGGGCCGCCGGGGTTGTCCGCTTACATGATGAAAGCGGTGCCGGGCCGCCGTGCGGCCCCTATGGAAGATGCGGACTGGCGCCGCGCCCGTGCGTCGATTAGCTTTAAAGGATCGCGCCGCGCGTGGCGCCGGGCGTGCGGGAGGGGACCATGACCACGTTCCAGAAAGTGTGGCAGTTGCTCGTCGGAAAGCCGCTCGACCCGCTCGATCCGCGCACGCGGCATGCGATTGCCGTGACACCGTTGCTCGCCTGGGTCGGGCTCGGCGCCGACGGACTGTCGTCGTCGTGCTACGGGCCGGAGGAGGCGTTTCTCGCGCTCGGCCCGCACCATGCGCTCGCGCTGTTCCTCGCACTCGCGACGGCGGCGACCGTGTTCATCATCGCGCTCGGCTACAACCAGGTGATCGAGCTGTTCCCGACGGGCGGCGGCGGCTACCGCGTCGCGACGTCGCTGCTCGGGTCGAAGCCGGGGCTGGTATCCGGCGCTGCGCTGCTGGTCGACTACGTGCTGACCGTCGCGACGTCGCTCGCGAGCGGGGTCGACGCATTCTTCAGCCTGCTGCCGGTGAGCGCGCAGGCGTTCAAGCTCACGACCGAGATCGTGCTGATCCTGCTGATGACGGGGCTCAACTTCCGCGGGATGCGCGAATCGATCATGGTGCTGCTGCCGATCTTCATCGGCTTCGTGATCCTGCACTTCGGGCTGATCGTGTACGGCGTCGCCGTGCACGGCAGCAGCCTCGCGATGGTGGTGCCCGACGCCGTGCACGAAGCGCACGGCATGTCGCAATCGCTCGGCCTGTTCGTGCTGCTTGCGCTGCTGATGCGCGCGTTCTCGCTCGGCGGCGGGACTTATACGGGCCTCGAGGCCGTGTCGAACAACGTGAACATGCTCGCCGATCCGCGCGTGCCGAACGGCAAGGTGACGATGTGGTACATGTCGACGTCGCTCGCGTTCACGGCCGGCGGCATCATCCTGCTGTACATGCTGTGGCACGCGAAGCCTGTCGACGGCCAGACGCTCAACGCGGTCGTGTTCGGCAGCGTGATCGACCATCTCGGGCTCGGCTCGGCGTTCGCGCGCCACGCATTGCTCGCGGCCGTGCTGGCGTTCGAGGCCGGGCTGCTGATGGTCGGCGCGCAGACCGGCTTCCTCGACGGTCCGGCCGTGCTGTCGAACATGGCGTCGGATTCGTGGGTGCCGCGCCATTTCCGCGACCTGTCGGGGCGCCTCGTGCGGCAGAACGGCATCATCGTCGTCGGGCTGTCGAGCCTGCTGATCCTCTTGTGGACGCACGGCAGCGTCGACGTGCTCGTCGTGCTGTACAGCATCAACGTGTTTCTCACGTTCAGCCTGTCGCTGCTCGGGCTGTGCACGTACTGGTGGCGCCATCGCAGCCAGCAGGGCTGGTTCAAGCACTTCTTCCTGTCGGCGCTCGGGCTGAGCGTGACGGCGACCGTGCTCGTCATCACGCTGATCGAGAAGTTCACGGCAGGCGGCTGGCTCACGGTGCTCGTGACGAGCGCGGTGATCGCGCTGTGCTTCATGATCAATCGCCACTACGCCTATACGCGCGCGCAGCTCGCGAAGGAAGACGCGCTGTTCTCGGGCAAGGCGCCCGAAGTCGACGAAGCCACCGGGCCGGGCAAGCCCGACCCGTCGCAGCCGACGGCCGTGCTGCTGGTCGGCAAGCATCGCGGCGCGAGCATGCACGCGCTGCTGTGGGTCAACCGGCTGTTTCCCGGGCATTTCCGCAACGTGATCTTCCTCGCGGTCGGCGAAGTCGACGCGAAGGCGTACGACGGTCACGAACACCTCGAGCGGCTGCGGCACACGATCACCGAAGCGCTCGACTACTATGTCGCGCACTGCCGCCGCCACGGCATCGCCGCCGACTACCGGATCGCGTTCGGCACGAACCCCGTCGTCGAGTTCATGAACCTGGCTTCGTCGACGCTCGACGAATACCCGAACGCCGTGTGCTTCGCGAGCAAGCTGATCTTCCGGCGCGTGAATTTCCTCACAGCCTGGCTGCACAACCAGACGCCCGTCGAGCTGCAGGCGCGGCTGCACGTCGAGGGCAAGCAGATGGTGCTGTTGCCGATGAACGTCGGGTAGCGGCGGGCGAAACGGCTCACCCGGCTGATGAAAACGATCGCGGCAAGCGCACGGGCGACTGCAAATGACACGCTGACACGGGCGAGCCCATCGTGCCGGCGACCGTCGGCCGGGCGGTCACGGAGGGTCACGCTTGTGCGCGCGATGCGGCCGCCGCAGGTGCGCGTGGCGATACGTTGCCCGCAGCCGCTCGCGCCGCCGCCGCTCGTAGAAGAACAGCCCCAGCAGCGCAGCGAACGCCAGCAGCATGACGAGTTGCACGATTCCGTTTGCCATATCGCCTCCGGTCGCATGGGTGGCTGCTGCGTCGCACGGCAGCCGTCACCGGTGAAGACGCTTTCATTGTAGAAGCCGCCGCGCGGTACGTCGCTTGACGCTCGCGCACGGGGCGCACAAACTGGCCGGCACGCGTGCGTGCCGCGCCGGTCCGGGTTGCGCGGCCGCGTTTTCACGCGCATGGCGCGACGAGGTGCGATGTGGTGCCCTTTTATCACCGAGTGATCGGCTGGACGCTTGCCGGCGCGATCGCGCTCGGCCTGCCGGACGCGCATGCCGGTCCGCCTGGCGCAGCGCAGCGCGCGGACCTTGCCGCCGACACCGGCGGCGGTGCGCCCGTCACGGTCGTCAGCGACGTCCACGAATTCGTGATCCAGCACGACGGCTCGCTCGACGAGCACGACGATTCGACGCTGCGCGCGAACGACGCGAACGGCATCGATGCCATCGCGCAGCGCTACGTGTGGTTCGACAGGAATCTCGAGAAGGTGGACCTGCTGGCGGCCGAGACGATCGACCGCGACGGGGTCGCGCATCCGGTCGGCGCGGACGGCATCCGCGACGTGCAGGAACCGCGCTCGGCCGGCGCGCCGACGTTCCAGGACGGGCTGCTGCGCACCGTCGTGTTTCCCGGCGTCGAAGCCGGGTCGAGCACGCGCGTGGCGTTCCGCAAGGCCCGCACGAAGCCGGTCAACCGCGGCTACTTCGGCTACACCGTGGAGCCGTCGCGCGAGCCGGTCGACCGCCAGCGGCTGATCTTCGACGTGCCGGCCGATATGCCGCTGTACGCAGATGCGCGCGGCTACGTCGCGCTGCCGCCGGTCACCGCGAATGGCCGCACGCGCTACGAATTCGACTACCGGCACGGCCCGTACGACCGCATCGAAAGCGGCGCGGTCGGCTACGCGACCTACGGCGACCGGCTCGTCGTGTCGACGCTGCCAGACTACGCGGCGTTCGCCGCGCGCTATCGCAACGCGGCCGTCGATCCGGGCGCGGACGATCCGGCCGTCACGCAGCTGGCGCGCACGCTCACCGCGGGTGTCGCCGATCCGCACGACCAGGCACGCATCCTGTACGACTGGGTGCAGGCGAACATCCGCTACGTCGGGCTGTTTCTCGGTGAAACCGCGGCCGCGCCGCATCGCGTGACGGACATCCTGCGCAACCGCTACGGCGACTGCAAGGATCATGTCGCGCTGTTCGGCGCGCTGCTCGCGGCGGTCGGCATCCGCAGCGAGCCGGTGCTGCTCAATCTCGGGTCCGTCTACACGCTGCCGGCGGTGCCCGGTTACGGCGGTGGCGCGATCAATCACGCGATCACGTGGCTGCCCGATCTCGCGCTTTACGCGGACACGACGACGGCCGGCATCGCATTCGGCTATCTGCCGCCGATCGTGATGGACCGTCCCGCGCTGCTCGTCGATACGGGCGTGCTGTCGCGCACGCCGGCCACGCAGCCGCGCGGCCGCATCGCGCGGGTCGAGATCGACGCCGCGGGGCCGGGCGCCGCGCGTTTTCATGCGTTCATCGAGGACGACGGCTGGACGGCCGAACTCGAACGCAACCTGTTTCGCCGCGCGACGCCCGACTCCGTCGCCCAGCTCGCGAACAACCGGCTGCGGCAAAGCGGCCTGCGCGGCCGCGCGCAGCTGTCGACCAGCGACCGGCGCGTGACCGACGGGCCGTTCGACGTGACGATGTCGGGCACGCTCGATCATTTCGTGTGGCCCGACGGCACGACCGCGTTGCCCGCGCTGTCGAGCCTGACGGGCGGCATCGCGACGCAGGTCGAGAACTGGCTCGCCGAGCCCGTGCGCACGCAGCCGTGGGGCTGCATCGGCGGCACGTTCGACGAGACCGGCCAGATCGCGCTGCCGGCCGACGTCACGGTGGCCGACCTGCCGGCCGACACGGCCGTGCACGACCGCTTCGTCGACTTCACGTCGCATTACGTATTCGATGCGGCCGCGCGCGTCGTGCAGGTCACGCGGCGGATGACCGCGGATTTCGGCCGTCAGGTGTGTACGGCGGACGAATTCACGGCGCTGCGCGCGTCGCTCGAACGCATCGAACGCGACACGCAGGCGCAGATCGTCGTGCGGGCGAACGGGCGCTGAACGGGCAGGAACGTGAGCGCATCGATGCGATCGGTCGATGCGCAGGAGGAACATCATGACGGAACGGGATCACGAGATCGCCGATCTCTCGAAGGAATTGCTGGGCCGGATCGTGCAGGGCACCGTGTCGAGCGGCGCGGTCGTGGACGTGGAGCAGTGCGCGGCGCTTGCCGTGCAGTGCGCGACGGCGTTGGTCGACAAGCTGGAAGCGCGCAGCGACTGAACGACGCTGCCATCACGTCTGAAGGCCATTGGAGCGACGCCTGGCGGCCGTGGCCGGCATCACGCGTGAAGCGTGACGCGCGCCCCGTCACGCATTACGCATCGACACGCACCTCGCCGTCCGCGCGCACGGCGCCCGGCGGCTTGCCCACCACGCGCTTGAACGCGCGGCTGAACGCGGCGAGCGAGCCGTAGCCGAGCCGGTACGCGACGGCCTCGATCGTCTCGTGGTCGCGCGTGATCCATTGCGCGGCGAGCCGCATCCGCAGCTCGGTCAGGTATCGCACCGGCGTCATCCCGGTGGCCGCGAGAAAGCGTTCGGCAAACACCGAGCGCGACACACCCGCTTCGGTCGCGAGTTCCGCCACGCTCCAGTTGCGGCCCGGGTCGCGATGCAGCGCGACGATCGCGCGGCCGAGCTTCGGCTCGCGCAGCGCCTGCACCCAGCCCGTCGCATCACCGCATCCGCACTCGACCCAGCCGCGCACGATGAACGCCGCGACCACATCCGCGAGCCGCGCGAGGATGCCCGCGAAACCCGCGCGCGCCGAGCACGCTTCGCGCTCCATGGCATCGAGCATCGGGCGGATTTCCGGGTAGCGCGCGAGCAGCGTGCCGACGTGCATGAACTCGGGCATCGTGCCGACCAGCGGCTGCATGCCGCCGAGATCAAGCTCCATGCACGCGCTGAAGATCAGCGCATCGCCGGCACCCGGCTCGGTCGTCGCGCAGCTCGCGGGCGACACGCCGGCCGATGCCACCGACGCGACCGTATCGCAGATCTTCGCGACCTCGAAGCCGTTGATCTCGCGGCACGGTGCATCGGGGTCCGACACCAGCGCGTGCATGCCGCCGTGCGGCAGCAGGATCGCGTCGCCGGCCTCGAGCCGCATCGTGGCGCCCGACGCGTCGCGCAGCAGCACCGGCCCGCGCCCGACGAAATGGAACTGCGCGCGGCCCGTCACGTGGCCGAAATTCAGCCCGAACGGCCGCGCGACCTGGATGCGGCGGTACTGGACGCCGCTCAGGCGCATCCCCAGCAGCAGCTCGCTGACGAGGTCGTGCACGTCGGGGATGGGCGGAAGCAGGGGCTCGGACATAGCGAGATTCGGACGAACGATCAACAAGAACGGATTGTATGTCATAGACCGTCCTGACGTGGTTCCTTACGATACGCCCTCATCAGTACTTTCCCTAACCGACACGGAACCACGCATGAATCCCGGAACCTCCACGGCCGCCTCGACGGCGGCCCCCCGCGAACCGGCCTGGGGCGCGGTGTTCGCGATGACGCTCGGCGTGTTCGGGCTCGTCACGGCCGAATTCCTGCCGGCGAGCCTGCTGACGCCGATGGCCGACAGCCTCGGCGTGACCGAAGGCGTGGCCGGGCAGGCCGTCACGGCCACCGCGACGGTCGCGCTGGTCACGAGCCTGCTGATCTCGGCGCTGACGCGCACGATCGACCGGCGGCGCGTGCTGCTCGTGTTCTCGGTGCTGCTCGTCGCGTCGAACCTGGCGGTCGCGTTCGCGCCGAACCTGGCAATGCTGCTGGTCGGTCGCGTCGTGCTCGGCATCGCGCTCGGCGGCTTCTGGACGATGGCCACCGCGACCGCGATGCGGCTCGTGCCGACGGCGATGGTGCCGCGCGCGCTGTCGATCATCTTCAGCGGCGTGGCGGTCGCGACGATCGCGTCCGCGCCGATGGGCAGCTACTTCGGTCACCTGATCGGCTGGCGCAACGTATTCCTGATCGCGGCCGCGCTCGGCGGCCTCGCGTTCGTGTCGCAGATCCTCACGCTGCCGTCGATGCCGCCGAGCGGCACGACGCGGCTGCGCACGCTGATCGACGTCCTGCGCCGGCCGACCGTCGGCCTCGGCATGTTCGCGACGATCCTCGTGTTCACCGGGCACTTCGCGTTCTTCACGTACCTGCGGCCGTTCCTCGAACAGGTCGCGGGCGTCGGCGTGAACGGGCTGTCGGCGATCCTGCTCGGCTACGGCATCGCGAACTTCGTCGGCACGTCGCTCGCCGGCCGCGTGCTCGAACACCGGTTGCGGTCGATGCTGATCGGGATGCCCGCGCTGATGGTCGTGCTCGGCGTCGCGCTCGTCGCACTCGGCCGCGCGCCGATGATCGACGCGGTGCTCGTCGCGTTGTGGGGGATGGCGTTCGGCGGCGTGCCCGTCGCGTGGTCGACGTGGGTCACGCGCACCGTGCCCGATGAGGCCGAGAGCGCGGGCGGGCTGATCGTCGCGGCGATCCAGCTCGCGATCGCGACGGGCGCGGCGGCCGGCGGCGTCGTGTTCGACGCGAACGGGGCGGCCGGCGTGTTCGTTGCCGCGGCCGTCGTGCTGGCCGTTGCGGTCGCAACGATCGTGACCGGCGTGCCGAAGCGCGTCGGCGTGGTGCCCGCGCTGGCGGAATGACCGGCACCGGCGGGCCGCCCGGCCCGCCGCTCAGCGCACCGGTGCGTGCGTGTCGAGCAACTGCCGGTGGCGCGCTTCGGTCGCGTCGTCGGCGGGGAACATGCACTCCATGCGCAGCTCCTGTGCGGCGGCGCTCTGCGGTGTCCCCACCGTCGTGACCAGCGAGAAGTAACGCAGCACGACGCCTTCGTGCACGAAGCCGATCGGGATGACCGGCAGTGATGGTGCGGCGGCCGGCGCCGGCGGCGTTTTCCAGTCGCGCGGCGCATCGGGGCTCGCGAGCAGGTCGTCGAGCAGTTGCCGCGTGTCGTCGTCGATCACGCGGCCGACCGCTTCGCGATGCACGCGTTGCAGCAGGCTGCGCGACACCGTCTCCCAGTCGGCCAGGAACGGCCGCATCCCGTGCGGATCGAACATCAGGCGCAGCAGGTTGCGCGGGCCGTCGCGCGCGGCCATGTCGATGAAGCAGCCAAAGAAGCGCGGCGCCGCGTCGTTGGTCATCAGCACGTTCCAGTGCCGGTCGATCACGATCGCCGGAAACGGATCGTGCTGGCGCACGACCCGTTCCAGCGCGCCGATCACGCCCTGCATCTCCTGCGCATCCCACGGCGCTTCCGAATACACCGGTGCATACCCGGCCGCGAGCAGCAACGCATTGCGCTCGCGCAGCGGCACGTCCAGTGTTTGCGCGAGCGTCAGCAGCGTGTCGCGGCCCGGCACGCTGCGTCCGCTTTCGATGAAGCTGATCTGGCGCTGCGAGATGCCCGCGTCGAGCGACAGGTCGAGCTGGCTCACGCCGCGTATATCGCGCCAGTAGCGCAGCAACTGGCCGAGTTCGTGCGGCGGCGCGTGCGGTTCGCGGCGGCTGGCGTTCATCGTGCCTCCCAGGGCGTTCCACGAAGGACGCGATCGACTATATCGGACTCACGCGGCGTTCGCCTGCCACGCGAATGCGTCGAACGGCGCTTCGAGCGCCGGCTGCGTCACGCTGCCGACGTAGTTCGTGATCGTCGATGCGGCGACCACCGCGATCACTTCCAGCAACTGTTCGGCGCTGAAGCCGGCGTCGAGGAACACCTGCCGGTCGGCCTCGGGCAGGCGGCCGCGGGTGTCGATCAGCTTGCGTGCGGTGGCCGACAGCGCGGCCAGTGTCGCGTCGCCGGGCAGGGCGCCGCGGCGGATCGCGTCGACATCGGCGTGGGTTACACCCTGTTTCAGCGCCAGCGCGGTGTGGAACGCGACCGGCCATTCGCTCGCGTTCGTGACCGCGTTGGTGAGCAGGAGCGTCTGGATCTGCGGCTCGGTGAGGCTGCTCGCGTGCACGCGCTCGAACAGGCCGATGAAGCCGTTGATCAGCACCGGCGACGCGGCCATCGCCGCCGCGATGTTCGGGACGATGCCGAAGGTGTGCTGGAGTTGCTGGAGGACGGGCTTTGAGGCGGCCGGCGCCGAGTCGATGGTGTGAAGCGGATAGGCGGACATGATGTCTCCGGGCGATGCGCGCCGCCGGAATGGCGGCGCGACACCCGAAGCGTAGGAGCGGCGGTGTCGTGCGCCAATTACATGGGATGTAATCGTTCGGTGCGCGCATGACGCCGTCCGTTTTGCGAAGCTGTCAGCCGCCTTGCCTGACCAGCTCCGCCAGCGTTTTCATCGCCTGCAGGTACGGATACGGTCCGTGGCTGATGCGGGCCACGCCGTATTCCGCGAATTCGGCGAGCGTCGGCGTCTCCGTGACGCGCATCACGTTCACCGGCAGCGGCGACGCGGCCGTCAGCGCGCGAATGAGCGCCGGTGAGCCCAGCCCCGGCACGAACAGCCCATCGGCACCGGCCGCGGCAAAAGCACGCGCGCGGGCCAGCGTGGCGTCGAGCAGACGTGCGTCGTGCGTGTCGGCCGGCGCCGTGAAGAACACGTCGGTGCGCGCGTTGATGAAGAAGTTGACGCCCGCGCGATCCGCGGCCTGCCGGGCTGCCGCGAGACGAGCCGCCGCTGCGTCGACGTCACGCAATTCACCCGTCGCCGGGAAGCTGTCCTCGAGGTTGCAGCCGATCGCGCCGGCCTTGATGCTGAGCGCGATCGTCTCGGCGACATCCTCCAGCCGCTCGCCGTACCCGCTTTCGAGATCGACTGTGACGGGCAGGTCGGTCGCGCGCGTGATCCGCTCGAGCACGTCCATCATCAGCGCGCGCGGCATCTGCTCGCCGTCGGCGAAACCGTTCGCCGCCGCGACCGACCAGCTGCCGGTTGCCAGCGCGACGGCGCCCGCATCGGCCGCGGTGCGCGCGCTGCCGGCGTCCCATACGTTGAACAGCGCCAGCGGCTGGCCTGCGCGGTGAAGCGAACGGAAATACGCGCCTTTCTCATTGCTGCTCATGCTTGCGTCTCCTGATTGAAAACCGGATCGGTTGTCGTGCCGAACGATACTGCCACCGTATCGAGCGCCGCGAGGAAATCGCGTGCGTCGAACAGCTCGCCGAGACTGCGCACGCCGCCCGACACCGCGGTGTCGCCCGCGATCAGGCGCACGGCTGCCTCGACGATGATCGGTGCGCTGACGGCGTAGATGTCGCGCCCGGACGCCGTCGCGCGATGCGTCGTGCCGCCCTGCACGACGATCGCGTCCATCGCGAACTGCTGCGCCGAGCGGCCCATCTCGTCGGTCGGCTCGGGCGGCGGCGTGGCGGCGTCGCGCACGTCGCGCAGCGCGACGGTGGCGAGCCACGATTCGATCGTATCGATGCGCAGGTGACGCGACAGTGTCATCACTTCCGAAAACGGCAGCAGCGTCACGTCGACCTGGCCGATCGGCGGCGGGAACGGCCATGCGCGTTCGCGTGCGGTCGACGGCACCGGCGTCGGCTTCCCGTCCCTCTGCACGAGCCGCACCGCGCGATTGCGTTCGCCCGTCACGCGCGTGCCGCGTGTCGGGTGCCAGCGGTCGAGGCCGGTTGCGACCTCGACGCGCTCGATCGGCTGGTGCGGGTCCACGACGGCCGTGACGAGCAGGTCGGCCAGGCCGCCGTAGAACGCCGCGGCCGGCACGAGGGTCACGCCCGCGGCGCGCGCCCGCGCATCGCCGTGTTCGGCCAGCGCCAGCACCGTCGGCTGCTCGGCAGTCAGGTCGAGATAGGGGATGCCGGCCCGCAGCGCGGCATCGGCCAGCGGCAACGCGGTATCGAGGTACGGGCCCGCGCAGTTGATCACTGCAGCCGCGCCGCGCAACGCGGCGTCGAGCGCGGCGGGATCGTCGATCGTGGCGACGCGCGCGAGCGCGAGCGCCGTATCGCCGTCGTCCTCCTCGAGCCGCGCGGCATCGCGCCCGATGCGGATCGCGCGCAGGCCGCGCCGGGCCAGCTCCGCGACGACGAACCGCCCGGTATGACCCGTGGCGCCATAGACTGCAACCGTCATTCGATCATCCATGATCTACTCCGCTACAGAACGGTCTGTTTTATAGTACAGACCTGTAGCGTCGTCAAGGACGCGATGCTATGATCGGATCACTGTTGCAGTAGTGAGCGGCCAGCAAGGCCGGGTCGGGATGAAAAAGGAAACAGGCACACCAGGGAGCGCGCCCGATACGCGCGAACGCATTCTGCAGACGGCCAGCGCGCTGTTCTACCGGGAGGGCACACGCGCGGTCGGCGTGGACCTGATCGTCGCGCAGGCGGGCGTCGCGAAGACGAGCCTCTATCGTCACTTCACGACGAAGGACGACCTGATCGAAGCGTTCCTGCTGCGCGAGGACGCCGATTTCTGGGCGCATTGGGATGCGGTGGCCGCGCAGTACCGGCGCACGCCGCGCGAGGAACTGGACGCGCAGCTGCAATGGATCGGCGAGCGCATTGCGCGCCCCGGCTATCGCGGCTGTCCGCAGATCAACATCGCCGCCGAATACGCGGACGGCAACCATCCGGCCCGCAAGGTGGCCGTCGCGCACAAGCAGGAATTGCGGCGCCGGCTGGCCGAGCTGGCGGAGGCGATGGGTGTCGACGAGCCGGAAACCTTCGCGCTGCGGCTCGCGACCGTGATCGACGGCGCGCTGAGCAGCGGGCAGGCGCTGCATGCGCACGGGCCCGTGGCCTTCCTGCAGGAATTCGCGCAACTGCTGTTGCCGAAAAAGGACCGCAAGTAAGCCGCCTGGCCGCGGCGATCCGCGCGCCGGTCCGGTTCAGCCGCGCGCGGCCGGATCGACCGACAGCGCGCGCAACTGGCCGCGCAACTGATCGACTTCTCCTGGCGCGAACGGCCGTTCGATCTCGGCATGCGTCTGCTGCCACAGCGGAAACGCTTCGGCCAGCAGCTCGTGGCCGGCCTGCGTCAGTTCGAGCAGGCGGCTGCGCCGGTCGTCCGGGTCCTGGATGATCGTGACCAGGCCGCGCCGCTCGAGCGGCTTGAGCGCGGCCGTGAGCGTGGTGCGGTCCATCGCGAGTAGCGACGCGACCGATTTCATTGGCGCCGGCTGGGGCCGGTTCAGCGACATCAGCAGCGAAAACTGGCCGTTGGTGAGATCCAGCGGGCGCAGCACATCGTCGAAGATCCGCGCAAGATTACGCGCCGCGCGCTGCATGTGCAGGCACAGGCAGCAATCGCGCACCATCAGCGTCGTTTCGAAAGGGAGGTGTTCTTTTCGTGCCATGTTGCAATTGTGTTGATATCAACCTATCGTGTCAAGGTCGAGGCGCGGCAGCCCGTCGCGTCCGTCACCGAAGGGGACAGCATGAGTGCGCAACAGCAGTTGTATCTCGCGGTATTTCTCGGGACGAAGGATAGTCCGGCGATGAAAGCCTGGATGGCGCTGCCGGACGAGGAGCGACGCACGCGCGAGCGCGACGGCATCGCCGCATGGCATGCGTGGGTCGACCGGCATCGCGACGCGATCGTCGAGATGGGCGGGCCGCTCGGCAAGACGAAGACCATCGATGCCGCCGGCGTCACGGACACGGCGAACGCGATGAGCGGCTTCACCGTCGTGCGGGCGGCCTCGCACGAAGCCGCGGCCGCGCTGTTCGAAGGCCATCCGCATTTCACGCTGTTCCCGGGCGTGGCGATCGACGTGATGCCGGTGCAGGCGATTCCCGGCGCGTGAACGACGCGCGAGGCCCGGCGCCGTGTATCGGCGATGCGCCGTGGCCGGCAGGCGGACGATTTCCCGACATTCTGGATGGAGACTGGCGATGAAGCTTTACGGATTTGCCGGCACCCGCTCGCAACGCGCGCTGTGGGGGCTGAAGGAACTGGATGCCGATTTCGAGTTCATCTCGGTGAACCTGCTCCAGGGCGAACACAAGCGGCCCGAATTCCTGCGCCTCAATCCGGCCGGCAAGGTGCCCGTGCTGGTGGACGGCGACCTCGTGATTCCCGAATCGGCCGCGATCGTGCTGTATCTCGCGGACAAGTACCCGGAGAAGGCGCTGCTGCCGGTCGATCCGGCGCTGCGGGCCGAGGCTTACCGGTGGGTCATGTTCGCGGTGACGGAGCTCGAGCAGCCGCTGTGGCGGATCACGCGGCACTCGTTCATCTATCCGCCGGAGAAGCGTTCGCCGGCCGACATCGAACTGGCGCGCGAGGATTTCAGGACGATGGCCGCGCTCCTCGACAAGCATCTCGAAGGGCGCGAATTCATCGTGGGCGACACGCTGACGGTGGCCGATTGCGTGACGGCTTACCTGATCGACTGGGCCGGCGAGTGCAACCTGATCGAACCGTTTCCGCAGTTGCGTGCGTATCTCGAACGGTTGTATGCGCGGCCGAAGGCGCCGCAGCGGATCGCGGACGCGCGCAAGGCGGCGTGAACGTTCGGCGGCCGGTCATGCGTTGCATCGGCATGGCCGACCGCTACGTTGGTGCGTTCGGCGAGCGGCAGTCTCGCCGCGTCTCAGGATGGTGACACGTGCGTCGCGAACGCGGCGCACGCAGGGGCTCACGCCACGTCGTCAGGCCCACCGAGCATGCGGCACAGCATCGACAGGTCGCTGAGCGTGACGTGCGGCGTCGCGGCCTGCTGCTGCATACGCTCCGCTTCCCGGTGCGTATCGCGCACCACCCACGCCGCCTGCAGCCCCGCGTTCAATGCGCCGACGATATCGAGGTGGTAATCGTCGCCGACATGCAGCATTTCCGCCGGCCGCACATCGAGCGCTTCCGCCGCCGCATGGAAGATCCCGGGCTCCGGCTTCGCGACCCCGAACGCCTGCGCGCTGAGCGTCGCACGAAAGAATTCGCCGCCGCCGGTGAGCCGCAGATCCGCGTTGCCGTTGGTCACCGCGATCAACGGAAACCGCGCACTCAACCACGCGAGCGCCGGCAACGCATCTTCATAGAATTCGACCCGGTTGCGCGCGGCATAGAAGGCCGCGTACGCACGGTCGGTGAGCGCGACATCTTCGTTCGCGCGCGCCAGCGCAAGCCGGATCGAGCCGATTCTCATCGCGCGGAAGTCGCCGGCGAGATCGGGGCACAATCGTTCGTATTCCTCACGCAAGTCGCTGAGCGCCTGCTGCGTGGGCAGCACCCGCTCGGTACCCGGCGCATGCTCGATCAGCCACGTGCGAAGCTCCCCTTCGGCCCGTACGACGGATGGCCCGAACGGCCACAGGGTGTCGTCCAGGTCGAACGAGAGCGCGGAAACTTGGGTGAGACGCATGGAGGTTGACGGAGCGTTTCGTTTACCAGGGCCACGGAATGGAGATTCCGGTGCCGTTTTCGAGGGCCTGCCGATACAGGAAGCGTGCGACGGTCAGGTCCTGCAGCGCGAGCCCGGTCATGTCGAAGACGGTGATCTCGTGCGGCGCGCGGTCGACCGTCGCGATTCCCGCGAGGATGTCACCGATTTCCGTGCGTGGCAAATCGGGTGCCCACTGGCACTCGCCGATGCTGCGTGCCTGGTCGTGATCGTCCACGACAATCCGCGCGCGGTCCAGCACGCCTGCCGGCAGTTCGCGCTTGCCCGCGGTATCGGCCCCCACGCAGGTCAGGTGGGTGCCCGGCTGCACCGCATCCGCATCGAACAGCGGGCCGCCGCCGGGCGTTGCCGTGATCACCACGTCGCTGTTGGCCACTGCGTCGTTCCCGTCGCGCGCCACGCCGATCGTGCATCGTTCCCGGAAGGCCGATTCGAACGCCGGGTCGGGCTTGCCGCTGGCGCTCACGTACTGCACGGTGCACCGTTGCGGCAGCAGCCCGAGTGCGTAGTCGAGCTGGACGCGCGCCTGCACGCCGGTGCCGAACACGCAGATTCGCGTGCTGTCGCGTCGCGCGAGCAGTTGCAGACCGAGGCCGCCGGCGGCGCCGGTTCGCGCGGTGGTGATCGCATTGCCGTCCATGATGCATAGCGGTCGGCCCGTGGCCGGGTCGAACAGCGCGACGGTGGCCTGATGCGGTTCGCCGCCGAGCCCCCGGTTGCCGGGCCAGAATCCGGCGGCCTTGAACCCGAGCAGGTCCTGATTCGCGACGTCGCCGGACTTGATGCCGAACACGCCGCCAGTGTGCAGTTTCTCGCGCACCACCGGGAACACGCGTCCGGCCCGTTGACTGTGCAGCACGAAGGCTTCGCGAACGGCCGCCGTCACTTGCGCGGCCTGAAGGGCGGGCGCGACGGTGTCGCGGTCGAGAAGCAGGAGTCGGTCGTCGGTCGGCATGTTCGGGCAAGCGCTTTCGGCGCCAGGCAAATCGAGGTGGTTTAAATTTTGTCCAGATTTGGACAAATAGTCAATGAATCGACGGGACGGCGCGGGTGCGCGGTTTTGCTCACCACCCGTAGAAGCGCGGCCACGTCTGCGCACCGCCTTCTTCTCCGATCGCCTGATATTCGGGATGTTGCGCACCGGTGGCGCACGCGTGATTCGGCAGGATGCGCAGGCGGGTGCCGATCGGAAACCGTTGCGCGATGCCGGCGTCGGGCGTGCCTGCCCGCGACACGATCCCGTGCTCCTGGTTGGCGGCGCTCATCACGTAGTCGCCGAGCACGTCGCCGTGTTCGGTGCAAACCTGCCCGTAGCCGAAGTCGTGCGCCTGGCGCTGCGTGCCGCGGTCACGGCTCATCGCCATCCAGCCGGCGTCGACGATCGCCCAGCCTTTCTCTTCCTGGTGCCCGATGACGGTGGTCAGCACCGACAGCGCGATGTCGGACAGGTCGCACACGCCGACGTTGTGCATCACGAGATCGAACATCACGTACACGCCGGCGCGCACTTCGGTCACGCCTTCGAGATGTTCCGCCGCGAGGGCGGTGGGGGTCGAGCCGATGCTCACGACCGGGCAAGGCAGCCCGGCAGCCCGAAGGCGCTCCGCGGCTTGCACGGTGCGGCTGCGTTCCTGCTCGGCGATCGCCGCCAGCGCGTCGGGCGTGCTGTATTCGTAGCTGGAGCCCGCGTGCGCGAGCACCCCGCCGAGCACCATCCCGCCGTCGACCAGCGCGCGGCCCACGTCGATCAGCAGGTCGGCGTCGGGCGGAATCCCGGAGCGGTGGCCGTCGACGTCGACCTCGATCCATACGTCGAAGCGCTCGTCGTGCGCGCGCCCGAATTCGGCGATCGCGTGCGCGGCCGGCAGGCTGTCGGCGACGAGCTTCAGGTCGCAACCCTGCCGGCGCAGCGCGAGCGCCTGGCCCAGCTTCGCGGGCACCATGCCGACCGCGTAGACGATGTCCCGGATACCGTGCGCGAAAAACTGTTCGGCTTCCTTGAGCGTCGACACCGTGATGCCCTGTGCGCCGGCCGCGATCTGGGCATCGACGACTTGCGTGCTCTTGGTGGTCTTGACGTGCGGCCGGAAGCGGACGCCGAGCGCGTCCAGATGCGCCTGCATGCGGCCGATGTTGTGTTGCATGCGGCCGATGTCGATCAGGGCGGCCGGGGTGTTGAGGGTTTGAAGGTCCACGATGCGTTGCCTCGGAGGGTTGCCGATGTGGACACTGTAGGGCTGTCGATGAGTCTCGGGTTTAACGCGCTGCTAATCTTGCATTAAAGACTGTTTAATCAACAGGATCGCGTGGCCCGTGGCGCGGCTCACGCGTCGCGGCGCCACGGCGGCGGGCTGAGAAACCGCGTCGCGGCTTCGAGAAACACCCGTTGCCGCGCGGAGCGGCCGGTGCGCGACGGCAGCAGCGCCGTCACGGGGGCCGGCGGCAGGTGCCAGTCGGGCAGCAACCGCACGAGCTTGCCGTTCGCCAGCAGCGGCGCGACGTCCCACTCCGAGCGCTCGACGATCCCGAGCCCGGCCAGCGCCCATTCCGTGATGACGGTGCCGTCGTTCGACGACAGCGCGCCGCTGACGCGGATCACGGCGGACCGGCGCGGTTCGCCCTTGACGTCGCCGCCTTGCGAGAAGCGCCAGCGCGGGATGTCCTCGTCGTTCTCCCGCAGGCACAGGCAGTCGTAGCGGGCGAGGTCGGACGGATGGTTCAATTCCTTGATACGGCGCGCATAGGCGGGGCTCGCGCACAGGAAGCGGTCATTCGGCGCGAGCGGATACCCGATCCACGACGACGACTTGAGGCTGCCGACGTGAACGACCACGTCGGCGCCTGGCGCGCTGGTCAACGGGCTCTCCGACAGGTGGAGCGCGATGTCGAGCTTCGGATGCGCGCGCTGCACGTCGCGCACGATCCGCGCGACGTACTTGCGGCCGAAGCCGAGCGGGGCGACGACGCGCAGCGTGCCGCGCACGTCGCCGTGGTCGCCCGAGATGCTGACCGGCAGCGCCTCCACGCGCTCGAGGATGTCGACGGCTTCCTGGTACAGCCGTTGCCCTTCGTCGGTCAACGCGATTCCTTTCGGCTGCCGCACGGCGAGCCGTGCGTTCAGTCGCGCTTCCATCCGCTGCAGGCGAATCGTGACCGCGGGCGGCGTGAGATCGAGCAGCCGCGCGGCCGCGGCCAGCGAGCGCGACGTGCCGATCGCGCGGACGAGTCGAAGGTCGTCGAGGTCGAGCATTTCGTGTCTCTTAATGCTGGGTGTGCCGAGCATTAAACCGCACATTGCGACGCGAATCCATCGATGCGGCGGTGGATCGCGTCGGCCGCGCATCGAATCGGATTGCCCGGCCGCTTCGAATCACACGGCCCGCGACTCCCCGCACCGTTACCGGCCGAGCCCGACAATCAGCGACCGGTGCGCGGCCACTCCGGCCATCACGCCCGACGCCGATGCGAACGTCGCGTTGCTCATCGGTGTCGACGCGTCGCCGGCCGCGAACACGCCGGCGACGCTCGTCTGCTTCATTGCATCGACGCGCACGACCGGGCCGAGCGGCCCGTCGTCGAATGCACAGCCGAGCTGCTGCGCGAGATCGCTCGCCATCGCCGTGCGCGCGCCGACGAACAGCGCATCGATCGGCACGACCTGCCCGTCGGCGAGCCGCAACGCATCGATCCGCGGCGCATCGCCGATGATTTCGACGACCGGCGACCGCTCGATGCGCACGCCGCGCGCATCGAATAACGTGGCTTCTTCTTCGTTCGCCTCGACTACACCCTGCGTGAACCACGTCGTCGGGCCCCAATCCGGAATCAGGATCGCCTGATGCACCGACAGCGGATGCGTGGCGAGCACACCGAGCCGCTGGCCGCTCACTTCGTATCCATGGCAGTACGGACAATGCAGCACGCTCACCCCCCAGCGTTCCGCCAGCCCCGGCAGCGCGGGCAGTTCGTCGCGGATGCCGGTCGCGAGGATCAGCCGGTCGGCGCTCGCACGGCTGCCGTCGGCGAGCGTCACGTGGAAGCGGCCGTCCACATCGCGCTCGGCCGTGCGCACGTCGCCTGCGATCCGCTGCACGGTGGGATACGCGGCGAGCTGCGCGGCGGCTTGCTCGACGATCTGTGCGGGCGGCTTGCCGTCCTGCCCTAAAAAGCCGTGCGCGTGCGCGGCAAAGCGGTTGCGCGGCTGGCCGGCGTCGACGACGAGCACGCGGCGGCGCGCCCGCGCAAGCTGCATCGCGGCCGACAGCCCTGCAAAGCTGCCGCCGATCACGATCACTTCATGATGGCCATGCATGCACCGACTCCTTTCCTGAACTTGCGTGAATGACGGACGTGCTCCGAGGGTGGTCGTCTCGACTCAACTCAACCCAACTCACGAAACACGAGAAGTTGCATGATAGGGCGATGGTATCATTCACGCAACTTCAAAAGTTTCGAGAGAGGAGAGCGCCGCTCGTGAGAACCGATAGCCGCTTGTCGCGGATGCTGCATGCGCTGATCCACATGGATCAGGCCGACGGCCCGATGACGTCCGAAGCGATCGCGACGATGCTGGGCACCAACCCGGTGGTCGTGCGACGCCTGCTCGGCGGCTTGCGCGACTGCGGCTACGTGCAGTCGGAGAAGGGGCATGGCGGCGGCTGGATGCTGAGCGTCGCGCTCGACGACATCACGCTGCTCGACGTCTATCGCGCGGTGGGCGAGCCGCCGCTGTTCTCCGATCTGGTGACCGACGACGAGGCCGAATGCCTGGTCGAGCAGGCCGTCAATGCGCACCTGTCGGCCACGCTGAAGGAGGCCGAGACGACGCTGCTCGCGCGCTTCGGCGAAGTCACGCTCGGCATGCTGTCGCGCGATTTCGAGGCGAAGCACGCGAAGCGACGCAAGCCGCGCTGACGCGCCGCAGCATCGCGGCCGGGCGTCGCGCGATGCGCGCGCCAACGCGGCCGAAAACGCTGCGCCGCGATGTTCTGTCCCCCAACTTCTGCCCGGTTCGCCCGCCACAGGGCAAAATACGGGTTTTCCGCACCCGCGAGGGCGCGACCGAATCACGCGCCGGGCGGCGCCAGTGCGCCATCCGCACGCCGCCGCCGGGCGCCCAGGCAAGAAACGCTCGCCCTGCCGCGAGCCCACAGGAGTCCAGACCCCATGCCCGAATCCAACCTGTCCTTCTTCGGCCGGCTGTCGCTGGCCGTCGGCACGTTCTTCTCCGTACTCGGTAACCGCGAGTTCGCGGCCGGTGTGCTGCGCGTGCGCGATGGCGCCCCGGCACCGGTCGCGCCGGCACCCGCCGCTGCCCCGGCCCCGGCACCCGCCGCCGCGCCCGTGAAGGCGCCGGCGCCCGAACTGCGCGAAGCGAGCCCGCAGGCTGCGCTGCAACTGCTCGGCCTGCTGCAGCGCGATGCGCGCTTCATCGACTTCGTCGAGGAAGACATCGCCGGCTACGCGGACGCCGACATCGGCGCGGCCGCACGCCTCGTGCACGACGGCTGCCGTGCCGCGCTGCGCGAACACTTCACGATCGTGCCGGTGCGCGACGAAGCCGAAGGCAGCCGCGTGACGCTGCCGGCCGGCTTCGACGCGACGGCCGTGCGCGTGACCGGCAACGTGGTCGGCGCCGCGCCGTTCACGGGCACCGTCAGCCATCGCGGCTGGCGGGTCGCCGACGTGCGCCTGCCGAAGCTGACGGGCAGCCACGACGCGTCGGTCGTCGCACCGGCGGAGGTGGAACTGTGAGCGATCCGCGCTATTCGATCGGTATCGATCTCGGGACGACCCATTGCGCGCTGTCATACGTCGACAGCGCCGCGAGCGACGGCGAAACCATCACTCAGCAGGTGCTGCCGATCGCGCAGCTCACCGCGCCCGGCGCGCTGGAGTCGCGCGACCTGCTGCCGTCGTTCCTCTACCTGCCGCATGAAAGCGAACTCACGCAGGGCGACCTGACGCTGCCGTGGACGGCCTCGCGCGCGTTCGCGGTCGGCGAGATGGCGCGCACGCGCGGCGCCGGCACGCCGATCCGCCTCGTGTCGAGCGCGAAGAGCTGGCTGTGCCATCCGGGCGTCGATCGCCGCGCGGCGATCCTGCCGAGCGATGCGCCGCCGGAAGTGGCGCGCGTGTCGCCGCTGGAAAGCTCGATCCGCTACCTGACGCACCTGCGCGAAGCGTGGGACCACGCGCATCCCGACGCGCCGTTCGCCGATCAGGACGTGTCGGTCACGATCCCCGCATCGTTCGACCCGGCCGCGCGCGAACTGACGGCCGAGGCCGCCCGCGCCGCCGGCTACTCGCGGATGACGCTGCTCGAGGAGCCGCAGGCCGCGCTGTACAGCTGGATCCAGAAGAGCCAGGGCGGCTGGCGCAAGCAGGTGCAGGTCGGCGACCTGATCCTGTGCGTCGACGTCGGCGGCGGCACGACCGACCTGTCGCTGATCGCGGTGGTCGAGCGCGACGGCAATCTCGAACTGCATCGCGTGGCGGTCGGCGAGCACATCCTGCTCGGCGGCGACAACATGGACCTCGCGCTCGCGCATGTCGTCGCGCGCAAGCTCGCGCAGCAGGGCACGCAGGCCGATCCGTGGCAACTGCGCGCGCTCACGTACGCGTGCCGTTCCGCGAAGGAAACGCTGCTGTCCGACCCGACGACCGACGCGGTGCCGCTCGTCGTGCCGAGCCGCGGCTCGAAGCTGATCGGCGGCTCGATCCGCACGGAGCTGACGCGCGCGGAACTCACGCAGACGATCCTCGAAGGCTTCTTCCCGCAAGTCGACGCAGCCGCGCGCCCGGTGAGCCGCGCGCGCGTCGGCCTGACGCAGCTCGGCCTGCCGTATGCGCAGGACGCGGGCATCACGCGCCATCTCGCGGCGTTCCTCGGCCGCCAGGTCGCGGCGCTCGATTCGCTCGAAGGCGTGCAGCGCACGCTGCCGCAAGGCGCGACGTTCCTGCATCCGACCGCCGTGCTGTTCAACGGCGGCGTGTTCAAGTCGACGCTGCTCACGCAGCGCGTGCTCGATACGCTCAACGGGTGGCTCGCAGCCGTTGGTGCGCCGCCCGCGCGCCTGCTCGAAGGCGCGGATCTCGATCTCGCGGTTGCCCGTGGCGCCGCGTACTACGGTTACGTGAAGCGCGGCCGTGGCGTGCGCATTCGCGGCGGCACGGCGCGTGCGTACTACGTCGCGATCGAATCGGCGATGCCGGCCGTGCCGGGGCTCGAACCGCCGGTGCAGGCGCTGTGCGTCGCGCCGTTCGGGATGGAGGAAGGCTCGGACGCGGCGCTGCCGCCGCAGGAGTTCGGCCTCGTCGTCGGCGAACCGGTGCAGTTCCGCTTCTTCGGGTCGTCGGTGCGTCGCCAGGACCAGGTCGGCACGCTGCTCGACTACTGGTCGCCGGAAGAGCTGCAGGAGCTGGAGGAAATCCAGGCGACGCTGCCCGCCGAAGGGCGCACCGTCGGCGAGGTCGTGCCCGTGAAGCTGCATGCGCGCGTGACCGAAGCCGGCACGCTCGAACTCGAGGCGATCCCGAGCGGCACGGACGAGCGCTGGAAGGTCGAGTTCGACGTGCGCGGCGCCGCCTGAGCGCGATGAAGCGCTATACGGTCGGGATCGACCTCGGCACGAGCAATACGGTCGTCGCATACGTCGAGGCCGGTTCCGACGCGATCCGCGTGTTCGACGTCGAGCAGCTGGTCGGCCCCGGCGCGGTGGCCGCGCAGCCGCTGCTGCCGTCGGTGCGCTATCACCCGGCGGCGGGCGAGCTGCCGCCCGACACGCTGCGGCTGCCGTGGGCGGCCCACGCGAGAGCGAACGCGGCCGGCGCGACGCCGGCCGTGATCGGCCGCTACGCGCGCACGCTCGGCGCGCAGGTGCCGGGCCGGCTCGTCGCGAGCGCGAAGAGCTGGCTGTCGCACGCGTCGGTCGACCGGCTCGCGGCGATCCTGCCGTGGGGCGCGGCCGACGGCGTCGACAAGGTGTCGCCGGTCGATGCGAGCGCGAGCTATCTCGCGCATGTGCGTGACGCGTGGGACGCCCGCTTTCCCGATGCGCCGCTCGCGAAGCAGGACGTGATCCTGACGGTGCCCGCGTCGTTCGACGACGGCGCGCGTGCGCTGACGGTCGAGGCCGCGCGGCGTGCGAAGCTGCCCGCGCTGCGGCTGCTGGAAGAGCCGCAGGCCGCGTTCTACGACTGGCTGTACGGGCAGCGCGACACGCTGCGCGACACGTTTGCCGCTGCGCGCCGCGTGCTGATCTGCGACGTCGGCGGCGGCACGACCGATCTCACGCTCGTCGATGTCGCGCCGGGCGGCGACGGCGAGCCGACGTTCACGCGCGTCGGCGTCGGCAACCACCTGATGCTCGGCGGCGACAACATGGACCTCGCGCTCGCGCGCCTGGTCGAGTCGCGGCTGACCGAGCCCGGCACGCGGCTGTCCGCCGCGAGCCTGTCGCAGCTCGTCGAGCGTTGCCGTGCCGCGAAGGAGCGGCTGCTCGGCGACGATGCCCCCGAATCCGTCAACGTCACGCTGCTCGGCGCGGGGAGCAAGCTCGTCGGCGGCGCGCGTTCGGCCGAGCTGACGCGGCAGGAAGTCGAGCAGATCGTCGTCGACGGTTTCTTTCCGCAGGTCGAAGCCGGCGAGCTGCCACGCCGTGCGCGCGCCGCGATCGTCGAATTCGGGCTGCCGTATGCGAGCGACGCGGCCGTCACGCGGCACGTCGCCGCGTTCCTGAATCGTCATGCGGAAGGCCCGCTGCCCGACACGCTGCTGCTCAACGGCGGCGTGTTCCGCGCGGGCGCGCTCGCCGGCCGTCTCGCGCAGACGCTCGGCGCGTGGCGCGGCGCGCCGCTCGACGTGCTGCACAACGCGCATCCGGACGTCGCGGTCGCGCGCGGCGCGGTGGCCTACGGGCTCGCGCGTGCGGGGCATGCGCCGCGCATCGGCGGCGGTTCCGCGCGCAGCTATTTCCTCGTGCTCGACGATGGCGCCGAAGGCGCGGCCGCGCGTGGCGTCTGCCTGCTGCCGCGCGGCACGGAGGAGGGCCACGAGATCCGGCTCGACGAACGCACGTTCGCGCTGCAACTCGGGCAGCCGGTGCGTTTCCACCTCGTATCCACGGTGGCCGACACCGCGTACCGGCCCGGCGATCTCGTCGATCTCGGCGGCGGCGATTTCGTGCGGCTGCCGCCGATCGCGACGGTCGTCGACGCAAAAGCGGGCGGCGATGCGCGCGAAACGCCGGTGAAGCTCACCGCGTCGCTGACCGAGGTTGGCACGCTCGAAATGCACTGCATCGCGACCGACGATGCGTCGCGTCGCTGGCGGCTCGAATTCCAGTTGCGCGGCGATGCGCCTGCGCAGGGCGACGACGCTGCGCTCGCGCGGCATCCGCGGCTCGACCAGGCGCTCGAACTGATCGAGCGCTCGTTCGGCAGCAAGGCCGCCGGCGTCACGCCGAAAGATACGCGCCGGCTGCGCGCGCAGCTTGAGCAGGTGCTCGGTGCGCGTGAGGAGTGGGACGTCGAGCTCGCGCGCGAACTGTTCGATGCACTGCTCGCGCGTGCACGGCGACGCCGGCGCTCGGCCGATCACGAACGTGCTTGGCTGAACCTGGCCGGCTATTGCCTGCGTCCGGGCTTCGGGCATCCGCTCGATGCATGGCGCATCGAGCAGCTGTGGCCGCTGTTCGACGACGGGATTCAGTATGTGACCGACGCTCAGGTGTGGTCCGAGTGGTGGACGTTGTGGCGGCGCGTGGCCGGCGGCCTCGACGACGACGCGCAGACGCAGGTGCGCGACGCGATCGCGTTCCTCGAACCGACCGACGACAAGCGGCGCAAGCTGCCGTTCGATCCAGGCAAGGTCGGGCCGGCCGATATGACGCGGCTGTCCGCGTCGCTCGAGCGACTGCCCGTCGAACGCAAGGTCGAGCTGGCCGAGCGGCTGATCGCGCAATTGCAGAAACCGGGCGAGCGTGCGCTGTGCGCATGGGCACTCGGGCGTATCGGTGCGCGCCGGCCGTTCTACGGCAGCGCGCACAGCGTCGTGCCGGCGGAAATCGCCACCGGCTGGCTCGATGCGCTGTTCGCGCTCGACTGGAAACAGGTCGAACCGGCCGCCTTCGCGGCCGCTCAGATTGCACGCATGACCAGCGACCGTTCGCGCGACCTGCCGGACGACACGCGCGAGGCCGTGATCAAGCGCCTGTCGGCCGCGAATGCGTCGGCGGCGTGGATCGACATGGTGCGCGAGGCCATCGCGTTCGACGAAGCCGACACGGTGCGCGTGTTCGGCGAAACGCTGCCGGCGGGGTTGAAGCTGCTGGCGGGGTGAGCGCGTACTGCCACACGTTTAGGCACCGTTCGGAGAGGGTAGTGAAGATGCAAGCAACTTAGCTGGGCCGATCCGGCCACCTGGCCGCTAGCCAACTATGCGCCTGAAGAGGGCGCGATAGTCGCAGACGGATTCTGTTCCCGCCTTGTATGTCCCGGCCGGGTTTTTCTTTCGATTCTTTCAATGCCGCTAAAGGGTATTAGCGGCATTGTGTTTAACGTGTCAAAACACGTAGACCGCATTCTGAACCTTGAAGTCGGTGGAATTGTACTGACAATGTCAGTACAATATGGGTATCCAAGAACTCTTGTTGACCGGAGGCTCCTCCATGTCCGCTACCCATAGCCCCTCGACCAAGCGCGACACCCTGAACTTGCGCGTGCAGCCTGACGAACGCGACCTGATCGATCGCGCGGCCGCCGCACGCGGGCAGAACCGCACCGACTTCATCCTGTCCGCTGCCCGCGCGGCCGCTGAGGAAACCCTGCTCGAGGCGACGCTGGTGCGCGCCAGTCCCGACGCGTATGCCGCGTTCGTCGCGCGGCTCGAGGTGTCACCGGCGCCGAATCCCCAGTTGCGGCGCACGATGCAGACGCCCGCGCCGTGGGACGGCTCGGCCGACCCCGTCGCATGACGCTGCGCGCGCCCACCCCGATTACGCTGGAACATGCGCAGGCGGGCGCCCTGGACGCCTTCGATTCGGGTGAGCCGAGCCTGGACGATTGGCTCAAGCGGAGAGCCCTGCGTAACCACGTGAGCGGAGCGTCACGTACCTTCGTGGTGTGTGATGACCAGCGCGTCGTTGCCTACTACGCGCTAGCGTCGGGTGCGGTGGATGTCGCGGCCGCGCCCGGACGGTTTCGCCGCAACATGCCGGACCCCGTACCGGTCGTTGTGTTGGCCAGGCTCGCGGTAGACCGGGCCTGGCAGGGCCGCGGACTGGGCCGCGGGCTCTTGCGTGACGCCGGGCTACGGGTCATGCAGGCGGCCGACACCATCGGGATTCGCGGGCTGCTCGCACATGCACTGTCGGCCGACGCGCAGCGCTTCTATCTGCAGGTCGGATTCGAGCCGTCGCCGCTTGACCCTATGACAGTCATGATCACACTGACCGATTTGCGCGCGTCGTTGACGTGAGCGCGCATCGAACATGTCCCGACCGACCATGGCGTTGCATACTAGCTTGCTCCGGCTGATCGACATGACGCCTGCCGAGGACGGAGCCTGATATGCCCACCTGCTTAACCAACTGACCGCGACGGCCGCACAGACGTGCGTGTCGGTACCTGTGGCAGCGCCGTTTGCTGCGCTCGGTGGCAGCCGTACCGAGACTGCTCCGCACTGGCGTATCAAACGACAAACGTTGCGGGCTTTTCGCCTCTCAATGTCAAATCCGCGGTTCCCGCGCACGCTGCGGTTTGGCCAATTCGATTGCAGGCACGTCCGGTGCGTTCTGCATGGCCGCCCGCCGCGCCAGATGAATCCCCGCCAGCATGCAGCGCACCGATCCGCCGGCCAGCTCGATCGTCGGCACGTCGAGCGGCAGCAGCCGTGCCGAACGCTCGATCGTCGCGCGCTGCACCGGCGTGAGGCAGTCGTACGCGCGCCGCGACAGCGCGAGCACGCGGCCCGCCGTCCCCGACAATTCCAGCGTATTGCCCGCGAAATTCGCGATCTGCGATGCATCGAGCGCGATCACCGTGCGCCCCGTTTCGGCCAGCCGTTGCGCGATCTCGTCACGACGACGGCTGTCGGCAATGAGTTCGAGGCCGACCATCGCGAACTCGGTCGCGACACTCATCATCACGTTCGTGTGATAGATCGGCCGCCCGTCGGCATCGGCCGTATCGAAGCAGATCGGCTCGAAATTGAAGTTCGTGCAGAAGCGTTCGAGCGCGACCGGATCGGCACGGCGCGAACGCGCGGTGTACGCGATCCGCGCGACGTGGTCGAGCACCATTGCGCCGGTGCCTTCGAGGAACACGTCGTCGTATTCGAGGCCCGAGTAGTCGATTACGTCCTGCACGCGGTACTCGGCCTTCAGCATTTCGATCACGTCCGCGCGCCGCTCACGGCGGCGGTTCGCGCTATACATCGGATACAGCGCAACATGGCCGCCGGGGTGCGTCGAGAACCAGTTGTTCGGGAACACCGAGTCGGGCGTGTCGCGCTCGCCGTGGTCGTCGAACACGTGCACGCGCACGCCGGCGTCGGCGAGCGTCTGCGCAGCCGCGGTGACTTCGTCGCGCGCGGCGGCCGACACGGACGACGTGTCGTTCGCGGCGCCGCCGGCCGTGCGCTGGAAAGCGTTGTCGGCCGCGGTCTGCGGGTTCGGCAGGAAGCGGTGCGGCCGGATCATCACGACGGCGGCCGGTGCCTGGATCGATACGAGATTCATGGAAGAAGGCAGGAGCGAAAGGCAAGGGGCCGGGCGGCGCACGGGCCGCCCGGGGATGACGGTCAGCGCGCGAACGCGGCGACGGCTTCGGTCACGTATGCCGCGTGGCCCTGCGCGATCGCGGCCGGATCGTCGATCAGCGCGAACAGGTTCTTCGGGTCGACGGCCGGCGGAATCAGCGCGATCTCGACGCCCGCGTTGTGCTGCTGCGCGAGCGCATACAGGTAGCGCAACGCCGAGTAATCCTCGAGCGCGAAGCCGACCGAGTCGAACACCGTGACTTCGTCCGCGCGTTCGCGGCCGCTCGTCTCGCCCTGCAGCACGCGCCACAGCTCGGTGACGGGGAAGTCGGCCGGCATCTGCTGGATCTCGCCCTCGATGCGCGACTGCGGCTCGAATTCGACGAACACGCGGCCCGCATGCAGCACGCCCGCCTCGAGTTCGGTCTTGCCCGGGCAATCGCCGCCCACGGCGTTCAGGTGCATGCCGGGCTCGATCATGTCGGCCGTGACGATCGTCGCGTACGCCTTGTCGGCGGTGACGGTCGTCACGATGTCGGCGCCGCGCACGGCGTCGGCGGTCGACGCGGCGCGCACCACGCGCAGCGCCGGGTACGCGGCGAGGTTCCGCACGAGCTTGTCGGTCGCGTGCGGATCGACGTCGAACACGCGGATTTCGTCGATGCCGAGCAGCGTGTGGAACGCGATCGCCTGGAATTCGCTCTGCGCGCCGTTGCCGATCAGCGCCATCGTGCGCGAATCGGGGCGGGCGAGGGCTTGCGCGGCGAGCACCGACGTGGCGGCCGTGCGCAGCGCGGTGGTCAGCGTGAGTTCGGCGAGCAGCAGCGGGTAGCCGGTATCGACTTCGGCGAGCGCGCCGAACGCCATCACCGTGTGCATCCCGCGCGCGGCATTGACGGGGTGGCCGTTCACGTACTTGAACGCGAACAGCGACGCGTTCGCGACGGGCATCAGTTCGATCACGCCGTCGCGCGAGTGGCATGCGACGCGCGGCGACTTGTCGAAGTCGGCCCAGTGCAGGTAATCGGCGCGCAGCGTGTCGACGAGCTCGCGGAGGAACGTCGTGACGCCGGTTTGGGCGATCAGTCGGGCGGTGGCGGGAACGTCGAGGAAGCGGGTCATGCGTCTGTCTCCATATGCTCAGTGCCGGTACGGGTGTCCCTGGCGTTCTGGTCGACCGGACGATGCCCGGGCGCGCGTCCCGGCTTCCTGGAAAGCGGCGGCGCGGCCTTTCCCGCCGGTCGATAGAGCCATTATTTCCGCGAGTCGAGCCAACAAAAAGACGGCAAAAGTGGCAGATTTATCGATAGACTTGGCAAATTGCTGGCCAGATATGGCGATTTGACCAAGTGGCGCGGGGCGGAATGCAAAGGCTCCGGCACGCTGGCGGCCGGTTTACGTTCAACAGGAAGGCCCGTTCATGATCACGCTCGACGACGTCGACCGGCAGCTCATCGCGCTGCTGCGCGACAACGCGCGACTGCCCGTCGTCGCGCTGGCGAAGGAATTGCGCGTCGCGCGCGCGACCGTGCAGAACCGGCTGACGCGGCTGGAGAAGCACGGCGTGATCGTCGGCTATACGGTGCGGCTCAAGCCGGCGGCCGAACGGCACCGGATCCGCGCGCTGATGTCGATCGCCGTGCAGGGCAA
Source organism: Burkholderia sp. Se-20373 (assembly GCF_017104705.1). Classification (NCBI taxonomy): domain Bacteria; kingdom Pseudomonadati; phylum Pseudomonadota; class Betaproteobacteria; order Burkholderiales; family Burkholderiaceae; genus Burkholderia; species Burkholderia sp. Se-20373. The sequence goes on from NZ_JAAGPH010000083.1 coordinate 31,889, forward strand.
TCGCGGCGCGGAAGTGGTGAAGGTGCTGCGCGGGCATCCGAACGTCGCGTCGATCCACAGCACCAACGGGCGCTGGGATCTCGTCGCCGAGCTGCATGCCGATTCGCTCGAGCACTTCGATCGCGTGCTCGGCGCGATCCGGCTGATCGACGGAATCGCGAATACCGAGACGAGTATTTTGCTGTCGACGCACAAGGCGTGACGCGGGCAGGCGGCGCCTGCGTCAGCACCCAGGTTTGCGCAGGTGTCAGGCGCTGGTCGCCGATTCCGGAAACACCGGCTCGCCCAGCGTCAGCATCAACCGGTTCGCCCACGCGAAGATCGCGACCGCGTGCGACAGGTCGAGAATCTCCTCATGTGTCAGCCCTTCGGCTTCCAGCGCGGCGATATCGCCCGCGTCGACCGTATCCGGCCGCTCCGTCAGCGCGATCGCATAGCGAATGATCGCGCGTTCGCGCGCCGTCGTGCCGGCCGTGGCCGGATCGTCGAACACCTGCTCGATCGCGTCGGTGCGTTTCGCGAGCTGGGTAAAGCGCTGCGCATGCACGGACGCGCAGTACACGCAGCCGTTCACACGCGACACGGCCGTGCTCGCCAGCTCACGCTCCGCGCGCGACAACCCGCCGGGGCCGTACATGATCGCGTTGAATACGCCCGAGCGTTGCCGCAGGATCTCGGGAAGATGGACGAGCAGCAGGTAATAGTCGGACGTCTTCGCTTGCGGGTGGCTCGCTTCGAGCACGGCCAGCTGGTCGGGCGTCGCGGCATCGAGCGAAACGGTGTCGAGCCAGGCCCGCCAGCCGAGCGTGTCGGACGTGAAGCCGTGCGTGGTCGTCGTCATGCGGCCTCCGTTGCTGCACGCGCCTGAAGCGCCTGCGCGGCCACCGCGACGCGCAACTGATACGCGACGAATGCCACGAGCTGCGACAGCGCGACGATCGCGGGCGTCGTGAGTCCGGCCGACTTCAGCGCGTCGAGATCGGACGGGCGTGCATCGACCGGCGAGCGCGTCAGCAGGCGGGCATGCGCGAGGATCGCGCCGAGGCGGCGGGGCAAGGTGTCGAATGCATCGGCGTCCGCGCGTGCGATATCGTCGAGCGTGCCGCCTGCATCGACCAGTCGTGCGCGATAGGTGCCGGCCAGTACGCGAGCGTTCGATTTTTCTGCGACATACCGCGCCGCGTGCAGTCGTTCGATTAACGAAAGATCGGGCAACGCGGGATCGAACAGCGCCGCTTCGCTCAGCCGCGTATGGCGCAGCACCTTGTCGCGTGCGCGACGCAGCGCGGCGACGGCGTCGCCATCGCGCAGGCCGGCCACCGCATCGATCGTGTCCGGCGCATCGGCCGGCGTGATGGATTCAGTCATCGTTTCGGGTTCCCTTCGTCGTCAATGTGATCGATGAACGCGCGCTCATGCGTCGGCGTCGCGCCATTCGTCGCCTTGCAGTTCGGCGTTCGCGTACGCGACGAGCGCGTCGTAGTGGCGATCGCGGTCCGCGTCGAACAGCCGGCTCGCAATCCCGCGCGCGAGCCGCCTGGCGCCCGCGCTGATGGCCGGGATATCGCCGGACAGCTTGCCGTGGCTCAGGCTCGCCGCATGGTTGAAGCAGTGAATTCGCGTGATGGCCGCGCACGCGCCGGGCTCGCGCTCCTGGAACGCGAACGCGGGGCCGAGATCGGGCGACTCGGCGAGCTCGTCGATCCACGTGCCCGGCTCCGGTCGGTAGCGGTCCTTCCAGCGCCGCACCTGCGCGCCGAACGACGCGAATTCCGCGCGCGTCGTCCAGTCCGAATGAAAGCCGGTCGCGAAGATCAGGAAGTCGACCGTGTAGCGTCCGCGCGGCGTCGTCACGTCGAGGCCGTCGGCGTGTTCCGCGAGCGTCTCGATCGGGCTGCCCGCATGAAAGTGCGCATGTGCGTGACGCGACACGCGCAGCACGCTGTCGCGCGGCGGCGGCGTCTGCGACGTCAGCGCGTAGTGCATGAAGCGCCATTTCGTCGCGTCGTCGAGATCGGCGTAGCCGTGCACGAGCCCCGGGCTGCCGATGCCCGTCAGCTTGTTGATGCGCGGAATGTCCGTGCGGCGGAAGAACAGGTCGACGCGTGCGGCGCCGGCTTCGAGCGCGGTGCCCGCATTGTCGAACGCGGACGCACCGGCGCCGACCACGCCGATGCGCTTGCCCGCGAGCGCCGCGAAATCGATCGGCTCGGACGAATGGGCCCAGCGCGTGCGCGGCGCGCGTTGCGCGACGGGCGGTACGTACGGGCCGCCGAGCCCGTCGCGGCCGGTGGCGAGCACCACGTGCCGCGCGAGCAGCGTCTGCGCTTCGCCGTTGCCGCGCACGTCGAGCGCGAGCAGGCCGTCGTCGCGCGGGCACAGCGCGACGAGCGTGGTGTCGTTGCGCACCTGCAGGTCGAGCACGCGCCGGTACCAGCGCAGGTAGTCCATCCATTGCGTGCGCGGAATCTTGTAGAGCGCATCCCACGCGTCGCGGCCGTATTGCGCTTCGAACCACGCGCGGAACGTCAGCGCGGGCAGGCCGAGCGCGGGGCCCGCGAGCTGTTTCGGCGAGCGCAGCGTGTCCATCCGCGCGAACGTGACCCACGGGCCTTCGTAGCCGGCCGGCGCGCGGTCGATCACGCACTGGTTGTCGATGCCGAGCAGGCGCAGTTCGGCGGACGCCGCGAGCCCGGCCATGCCCCCGCCGACGATCGCGACGTCGAGCACGCGTGTGCCGTCGGCCTCGCGCGGCGGCACCCACGACGGCGCGGGCAGGTCGAGCCAGCGCAGGTCTTGCGCGAGTCGGGCTTCGAGTGCGGGGAGTGCATCGAGCGATGTCGTCATGCCGCCTCCGGGCGGGTCC
>NZ_JAAGPH010000084.1:0-34803 GCF_017104705.1 Burkholderia sp. Se-20373
CAGTTCAGGCAGCGGCCCTCGGGCCGCTGCCTGACGCGCTACAGTTTGTCTCTTTTTCTTCATCGGCATATCCATGGCCTTTACACCTCATGATATGCCTCGCCCACGAAATCACGGATAGGTCCGAAATCCGCCAACTTGACTCGAAACGTATCAATAAATGCCGCCTATCGGCGAAAGTCATCGAAAATCATCAAAAACCTGTCTTGCCTGTCTTACTTACATTGCACACGGAACCCATGCGGACGCTATGGACCAAGGTCTCATGCAGGTCCTCGGCGAGATGACGCCACGGCAGTACGTCGCACTTCAGACGATGTCCCCGTTCGAAATCGGCTACAGGTTGAAGCAGCTGTTGCGCGACGAATTGTTTGAGCGACGTCGTGACGCGAGGCAGGGACAACAAAACGGATAGGCCAGGGAACCGAGCCGCTGAGTAGAGACGCGAATCATAAAGAAGATTTGCACGGGGTGCCGGTTCGCACGTAAATAGAACTTATGCCGAAAATGCCCTCCGCCATAGAGTAGATGCCGCCCAGCGCTGTCGCAGCGCTGGAGCGGGTGGGCGCAGAATTGGCTGTGCCTCGTCTGCGCAGAAAGGAGTCGCTCGTTTCATGGGTAGCCGGGCTTGGAGTGACTGTGCCTATTCACGCAAACGATGCTTTGAAACTTCAAGCAAATCATGTCTTTCAACTTCGGATGAACCGCATAGCTCGGCCTGAGACCATGCCGTACGAGCCTCTCACCGACTGACGGTGGGTCTGCGAAAACGCAACGAGACAACGCATGCCCCGGTCAGAAGCGGTGTTTTGACCACAACCGCCGTCACCCAGCCACCCCGGGCGGCCTATTATCAAAGTCGGCGACTTAAGTTGCTAGCACGGCCCCGGCATCCAGCGGTGATTGAGCATAGAGATTGCGCGCCGAGGCAGACCTATGTCGTTGATTTCAAACAATTGGCCGCGTAAATTGCAAATTTCGATGTTATGCGGCCAATGAGTGCGACGCCAATGGCATCGACTGAAGCAGACCTCGGCAGACTGAGCGCGGCGCAGGTTGCCGGTGCATTATGACAAGCACTCCCCAGCCGCAAAATTGCCGTCAAGAGTTCACCGATGTTGCCGATATCTGGGGTATACCGTGAGGTTCCATCGACTATGCAAGAAGCTCTACATCCGCACACTGGAAAACCAATTACCGCCGAGGCGTATTTTCTTGAGTTCGGGCGCCCAGAGGCGACCTCGGCAGCAGTCGACACTCGCCCCCGGGCGACATGCCCTTTCTGCTCGCAGCGAATGTCCGTAGTTGGTGCCGCAAAAGGAGGGCACTTCGCGCATCTTCCGAAGTCTGATTGGTGCCCCAGCAAAGAAAAGACTGCGGAGCCGTACCTGAGACTTACGCCGACTGAGCCAGATGACGAAGCTGCGATGAAGTTAAAGGCGCTCTTCCATGGCGCTTGGCAGCAGCACTACGCACGCTTGCAAGAAATCGCTCCAGGGTTCTCCCATAAAGAATTCATCGAGCTGCTTACTCGAGCCAATAGGTTGAACATATGGGCCTACAAGGGGCTTCAACCCCAAAACTTGCCTTATATCATGCCGCTTTTGGCTGATTTTTCGCCGGCGAGCGGACGACGGCAAAGAACCGGCGCCGGTGTACTTGAGCATGCACGGAGACTTTGGCTGCGCTTCATGTACAGTTCGGCTGTCCGTCGCGCCGAAGATTTATGGATTCGCCCGACCGGCGAGGTGAAATTCTTCCGTGTAAGCTATCGTCCGCCGCCGCGCTCAGCACCAAAGCCCGACGACATCCTGAAGAGCGTTGAAATCGAACGTACCGACGTTTTCCTTTCTGCAACACCGAGACCACTACCGGCGTTCGTTGTTGAAGAGGTGGGGCGATGGCTTAACCGGCATTTGAATTGACAACCGAGCAGGTTGCTGACGGCGCGAGCCTCAGCCTCGTTGAATACGATGGAGCCCGGGGGTGTTTCCTCTATGGCGAGGTTCTCTGCGACTGCTTGGACTTCATCGCGCGTCATTCCTGCAATCGTGAGCCATACTTGCACTCCAGCGCGTCTGACGCGATGCCCACGAATGTTGTAGTTCATGTCGCCCGATACGGGCCATGCATTGAGTGCAGGACGGATTCGCTCGTCCGCTTCGAGGATGTTCTTGGACAACTCGAGAATCCTCGTGTGCGACGCAAGCAGACGCCCTCCGTTGGAACCAGCCGTTTCATCGCAAGTTAACAGCAGACCCCACACGTCCCAGTAGCTAGTCAGTGGGCGCTATCGATTTTTGCCGCAGCTCACGGTTTGGCAGGGGCTGAGGCAGCTCGTAGCAAACCATTGTTGTCCTCGCGTGTAAGAAGCCAGTCAAACGAAGGCCTGTACTGTTCGTACTCCTCCCGCGATAGCAATTCAGCCATTTTCACCAAGGCAAACTGTCCCGACTCCGGCAACTTCCGCCCTAGCTCCGAGGCGATGTCTCTTTTGACCTTTTCGAAGCTTTCTTTTGCCTTATTGAATTTTGTTGCCCAACTATCGCGCTTTTGGAGGTGCCCGAAATGCTTGTTCCAGATTGCGTCGAGTCTCTCCAACGTTTCGTCAAGAACCTCCATCTCTTCCACGCCATCACATGAGTCGTGCGTAGTTAGACGCCAGTTCAGTGCTTCTAGGAGGCGGGCTCGTTCGCCCTTGACGACTTGCTCATCGTAGTCGGTAATCACGGCTGGAATATTGTGGATGAAGGGAAGCAGTGGAGTAATCCTGGGCCTCAGCCACGCCGGACGTGCATCGAGGTCCCACTCATGCGCTTGTCGGCTGAGCGCTCGCATCGCTTCTTGCCCAGGAGGGCATGCCGTATTCCATTCCGCTTGTGCGTCTGCGATGACGTCAGACAGTCGCTTATCGCTCTCCACAAAATTGCGAAACGATTTTTCAGATTTTCGGTAGGTGACCGACAGTTTTTCGAGGTTGCTTTCGTCGAGTTCCTTCGACATCAAGCGAAGAGTCCGTAGCTGCGACTTCAAGTCCGCTGGCAGGTCCTGTGACCCGATGAGTTGCGCCCACTTCTCCTTCAATTTTCTCAGCCCCAACTTGCCTATCTGATGCTTCAGATGTGCCATATACATTGGGGTTCCCCCGTTCAGGCTACGAAGGCTCTCGAGGTCAGCTTTTGTATATACGGCCATAGTTTATCTCCGTTGGTCTCTTTGCAGGCGCTTGCAGGTCATCCTCTTCAAGGAGGTGCGCTTGCCGGTTTCCATTCGAGAATGTCTTTACGCTTACACTGTTGACCTCTCGTGACCCGCGTGCTGCGGGGCGATGGCGGATGCCGCCAACAAAAAACAATGACAAGGAGTGTCTTGGCCATGCCAGCAAGAAGTAGCGGAACGGAAGGAAAGTACAGTCATGAGGCGTTTCAGAAGTTTATCAGCGACCAGGATACTGGGAAAGCGATAGAAGCCCTAAAGCGCGCAAACGATGTTTTTGACATCATCGCGCCGTCCGAAACGCAGCATTCGCAGATGTTGCAATGGCTTCTAAATCCGCGTGAGGGGCACGGTCAAGGAGACGCCCTTCTGAAGGACTTTTTAATTGCGGCATGGCAGTCCGCCGAGGAGGCAGAATTCGCAGGAAGGGCCCGTAGTAGGGCATTTTTTGACTACTGGACGCCGGCGCGCATCAGCATGACGGGCTTTCACGGGGCAATTGTGCTGCGAGAGTTCGCAATTGGTGAAACGAAAGAGTCCCGGCTCGACATCCTTATTCTCGATGCACAGAACAGAATGATGGTTGTCGTCGAAAACAAGTACAAGGCCATTCATACTGAGGGGCAGCTCGCCGCATACCGTGAGGCCGCAACACAGATGTGTAAAGGCGTTGCTTTCAGGGGGTGGACCGTGGCATTCATCGCTCTCGATAAGGGAAGGTCATGGGGCGTCGAAAGCGATGAATGGCATCAGTGGGTGTATCTAGATTACAGCTGGCTGGAGGCCGGGGCGAACCGTGCGGAAACCCAGATGCGTCGTGGCAATCAGTCTGCAAGTCTTGTTGTGTCCTACTGTCAGCGTCAGCAGGCTGATTACAAATCGCGGGAAGAGAGGGACTTGGATGCGGCGCTTGCGCGGTTGATGCGTAGTCACGCCCCGGTCCTCGACAAGCTCGCGCAGATGTACAGCGAGCAACTGGGCAGGGGTGTACGCCTGCGCCTGCGCGACGAACAGGACCAGTTGTGGATGTTCGGGCAGCATTATCCAGAGCTGGTCAAGCGGGTCAGCCGGCTGCGCAACCTTTCTTTCGTTCAAACAGATTTCGATAGGCTCTTTGCGGGGCAAACCACCTTCACATACACGGTGAAGGACACTTACATCGACATCTTCGATAATAGCTGGGAGCGGTTTTGTCAGGAGCCCGACGAGCGAAACTTCATATACTGGCCGGTTCATCTGAGGGCGATTCGCGTCGACGACAAAGCTGCAGAGCAGGGAAGACTGAACAAAAATGCGGAAAGCGCAGACTCGTCCGTAGTGCTTGAGGAGAAGAAGGGGAAAAGTTACCGCGTGTTCGTTTGGTATACGGAAAGACGCATAAACGGCGGCTATGCTGCCCGGGTCCGCAAAGCAATGCGGATGCAGTACGGGGAAGATGCTGACTGGCGCGAGAGCGGCGTTAACCGCAAGCTGGGGCGCGACGTCGTCGGAGAAGATTCGCTTGTCCGTGCGCTGAAGCAGCGCTACGAGGTACTCGAGAGAGCGCTGGGGAACTGTTGAGACGAAGTGCTTGGGCTGGCCAGGAAAATTTTGGACCGTTTCGCTTTTTTCATTTTTCGTGGTATCCCGACGTTTGGACGAAGGGATTTCAAGATGCACTTGTGCTGGTCGTGCACTTGCCGTCATGGCATAGTGCGTCCAATCACCTTTTTGGAGTTGTCTATGCCCACCTTGGAAGCAATCGAGACGAAGATAAAGCGCCTGCAAGAGCAAGCTCAAGCTATCAAGGCAAAGAAGGCTTCGGCTACGCTCGACCGCATTGTCGAACTCATGCGGGGCAGCGGAATTACGATAGCTGACATTGAGGCTCACCTCGGGGCCAACAAACGAAGTGCAAGGTCCGAGAGGAATTCGGTTGCGCTCACTGCGACTGTTGCGGCGAAATACATAGACCCGAAGTCGGGTGCGACGTGGAGTGGGCGCGGTCGTGCGCCGGCGTGGATTGCAAATGCGAAGAACCGCGACCGCTTCCTTGTTGAGCGAGATGCAGTAAATTCCTCAGCGCCTGCTGAGAGCAAAGCAAAGAAACGGGGCAACTACGTTCGAGGGCCGCAGCCTGCGAAGTACCGCGACCCTGAGACCGGCGCAACTTGGTCGGGCCGTGGTCGTGCACCAGCGTGGATTGCGAGCGTGAAGGACCGCTCGAAGTTTTCGATTGCTGTTGACACTAGGCCTAGTGCAGTCGTTAAGACAACTTCTAGGCGGGCGAGAAGCAAAATGGTGTCGCGCACTCGGAAGGGGCCGCCAAAAGGCAAGCAAGCCGCGAGATATCTCAATCCAGAGACCGGTGCGACTTGGAGTGGACGCGGCCCCGCACCTGCCTGGCTCGCGGCTGCGAGCGACCGCTCGAAGTTTCTAATCGGAACGTCCGCCGCTAATGCGCCTGCTACCTAACCGATATGATGTCGGATACCCGCCATATGGCCTGACGGGACAGTGTCGCCCATTGATTTGATTGGAAATCAAGGGATGAGCGGAACAGAAACGATATCGCGCTGCGCATGGTCTTCAACGATGTAAAAGCCAGCCGCATCGTGTGCGTCGATGGACGATTGTGTCGGGTGACCGTATCCTTGGTGTGTCCCTGCAGAGAAGAAAGCTTTGGAGTCCTTTCCTACAGGTGAGAAGACTTGCTGCGAACTCGCCTCATCCCCATGGTGCGGCACAACCACAGCATCGAATTGCCCTGCAGAAAGAAGGGAAATCGGAGTTCCGGCCTCGGACTTCATGCGCTTGTAGACATAGTCTCCGGGCAACAGAGCTTTTTTGCCTGCAGCTTCACAGACGGTCACAAGGCATTCGCCGTTTTTGTCACTTGACATTGGAGCGCTACGATAGACGCTTAGCGATGCAGGGCCGCTATGGAAAAGCGTTTGAGAGCCTATTCCATACACTCGCGGCTTTATGATGTGCGAGTTGAACGCTAGTGATGGGCGTCCGCTGGGCAAATAGACTGGTCCTACTCTGTTGAGTAACTCCACATCCCAGTCCAATAGCCTCCAATGGTCCGCGTCCGGATGCGAGATTATCATTGGAAGTCTTGCATCACTCGTTGCCAGCTTCTTCACGAGGGGCATCAACTCGTTGACTATCGTCTTGGCTTGATAAGACTCTCGGTTGACTGGAGTGCCTGCGCCAGCATCGAGAAGAAACCCCGACTTGTCGTTGTGAAAAACGGAGCACATCCCCTGTCCTACGTGGAATCCCTCCAATTTCCAATCGCGCTCGGCTCCCTTAACTCGGTGTATGGGTAGACTCGATATCTCGGCAAGGGGCGGAATGGCTGGCCCCCAAGCAAGCTGTACCGTGTCGATTTCGATATACGTAGGTGCTGAGCCGGTGAATGCAGGATAGGCATAGCTGTCAGAAGGACCGCGTGCCAACCTGTACTTGACCTCGACCCAAGGAGATTCTTCCAATGAATCACCAAAGGACGAATCCCCGTGGAGTAGCCAGAAGTCTTTCAACCGCAGACCGCTCAATTCGTGTTGAGCCTGACTCGCGGCGTGCCACCAGTCGCGCATACTGATATCGATGATGTGGACCTCGCACCCATTGGCGTCCGCCCACTCTTCGTTTTGAAAACTGCTTAGAGAGACACCGAATAGCCGGACGCACGGTACGCGAGGTGCATAGTCCTTGACGCCATTCCGCGTCTCAATCTTGCAATACATTACGCCGTCGGGAATGCGCTGCGGTTGACCATCCATCACGGCTTCTCCATGAAGATTGTGTTCGAAAACTGCGCTAGTTCCACAGAGATTACTACCCGAGGTGCTTCGGGGGCGCGAGGTCGTATTGGGCTACTAGTCTTTCGCTGAGCTCGTCGGCTTGTGCAAACAGCAACATCTCGACCATCTGATTCGTAACGCTATCGCCGAGCGCGGCAGCGATGTCGGCGAGGAGATTGTTGTAAACGTTATAGACGGCAGCCGGCTTCACGCTCTCGTATCCGCTCTCTCTTTGCACACGCTTCACAGCCTTTTGCGCCTGCGGTACGCGCGAATTTCGGCTAGGCAGTGACGGGAAGATAAGCGGTTTTGATGTATCACCAAGCAACTGAAGAGCGTTCAGCGAAATCGAAGTGCGAGCGTCGAAAGTCGTAAAGCGCATCGGGTCGCGGATGGTCAACGCTTTCGACCACGAGGCGATTCCCGTAGCCCCCCGAGCGAGAATGTCTTCTTCTTTTGCTGTTGCATATAGGAGGAGCGTGTCCGGTGCGTTGGTTCGGACGCGTCCCCAGTCCTTTATATACCAGTCGCTTATCACCTTTCGCTCGTTCTCGGAACCTCTGCACCAAGCTGCGTTGAGCGCGGTCTTCAACGCAAGATTTTTGTCAGCGAGCGTCTTGGTCGCGGGTAGCCGAATTCCCAGCGGAACTGTTGTCTCGTCGAAGTCCCAGCCGTACAGCTTTGGCAGTTCGTGGATGGTCCCTCGAACGTGGCGCAATATCGCGTCGTACATGTTGTAGTAGGTCGAGTTCAGGCTTTCAGCGGAACATCGCGGGTCAAGAGACCGGTGTACGGCGTGGCCGGTGCAGAATATATTAGAAAGAAAAGTGAAGTGCTTCGGTAAGGTAGCGCGCAAGCACCTGTCTAGTCTGGCCTCGTTCGATGAGTGCTTAGGAAGCAAGGGTTGTCGGAACGGCGGTCGGTTCGAACAGTTGCAGCAGTCGAGCAACCGGGAACGCGCCGGGACCTAGAATGCCCGTCGGTGGGATTTTTGCCATATCCGACGTGGTGCTCCTCGCCGCAAGCGCAACGTCACACAAGCCATTTTGAATCTTCGTCTTCATCGTGCCCCGGCCCCGGTCCATCTGGTGTTAGGATTTTGGCCTATTGTAAGGGCAAATGGCAGCAGGGACAGGAGCAAGTACGCCCTATCGCGGGTGGTTTGCCTCCAAATGCGTGCTAGATAAATCAAAACACACTATGACCATCGTTGAGTTCGGCGGGGCCCCGGTCAGCGGCCAGTTGGTATCGGTTCGAAACCGGCGATATGTTGTCACCTCCGTCGCCGCCAGTGGTTTCGCGGAAGTTGCGAATCGAGAGAACCTTGTTTCGCTTTCGTGCGTAGAAGATGACGCAGCTGGCGAAGAACTCCGAGTGATTTGGGAGTTGGAGCCTGGCGCCTCGATTCTCGAGCGCGCTTCGATGCCCAATGTGTCCGGGTTCGATGAGCCGGAGCGCCTTGACGCGTTCCTTAATGCGGTTCGATGGGGCGCTGTCGCCCAAGGCGACACTCGAACGCTTCAGGCTCCTTTCCGCAGCGGTGTCGAAATCGAGGACTATCAGCTCGACCCGTTGGCGCGCGCCATACAGATGCCTCGGGTCAATCTGCTGATTGCAGATGATGTAGGTCTCGGAAAGACCATCGAAAGTGGTCTGGTCATTCAGGAGATGATGCTACGACACCGAGCGCGGACGGTGCTAATCGTGTGTCCGTCCGCTATCCAGATTCAGTGGCGCGACCAGATGCGGGACAAGTTTGGACTCGATTTCCGCATCGTGGACAGCGAGCTGATGAAGGAGCTCCGACGTACCCGTGGTTTGAACGTGAATCCATGGACGCATTTCCCGCGCCTCATCACGTCCATCGACTTTCTCAAGCGTGAACGGCCACTACGACTAATGCGGGAAGCGCTGCCCGCTCCCGGGCAACCGATTTACCCACGCCGGTTTGACCTGCTCGTTGTCGACGAAGCACATAACGTAGCGCCAGCGGGCACGGGGCGATACGCGACCGACTCACAACGAACGGCGGCAATTCGATTGTTGACGCCACATTTCGAGCACAAGCTCTTCCTGTCGGCAACTCCCCATAACGGCTACTCGGAGAGTTTTTCGTCTCTTCTCGAATTGCTGGACAATCAGCGATTCGCGCGTAGTGTCCGACCGAATCCGGAGCAACTGGCGGCAGTCATGGTTCGACGGCTGAAGCGCGAATTGCCACCACGGTGGGATGGTACACCTCGGTATCCGGAACGCATCATCGAACCATTGGAAGTGCCCTACACGGATGCCGAGCGGGCAGCGCACCGGGCGCTCTCCCGATACGCGGAACTGCGTACTCGTACCGCTCAAGACGACGCTGAGCGCTTCGCGAGCGAGTTCGTTATGAAGCTCCTCAAGAAGAGGCTATTCTCGTCACCGGAAGCATTTCGTCTCACGCTCGAGAAGCATCTCGAATCGCTCCGCAACGCCCGTCGGCCGGCAGGTCGTAAGCAACAGCCCGTCGTTGGTATTCTGCGCCGCCAAGTCGAGGCACTGGATGAAGACCCGGCCGATGATGGTCAGCTAGACCTCGCAACGGATGAGGCCGTCGACTCGGCTGTCGCACTCTTCAGTCCCCTAACTCCGGAAGAAGACCAACTGCTCGTTGAACTACGTTCTTGGGCAGGCGACGCTGCAATGCGACCCGATGCGAAAGCGGCCGAATTGATTTCCTGGCTGAAGTCGACATTGTTGTCCAATGGAAGTTGGAATGGCGAACGCGTCATCATCTTCACCGAATATCGCGCAACACAGAAGTGGCTGCAGGGTTTGCTTGCCTTCAACGGATTTACGGGTGAAGACCGCGTCATGACGATGTACGGCGGAATGCATAGCGATGACCGCGAACGAGTGAAAGCCGCATTCCAAACATCACCGGAAAAATCGCCCGTTCGTATCCTGCTGGCAACAGACTCAGCATCCGAAGGTATCGACCTGCAGAACTACTGTTCGCGACTCATCCACTACGAGATTCCGTGGAATCCGAATCGGATGGAGCAGCGCAACGGCCGAATCGACCGGCACGGACAGCGTCAACCGGAAGTGACGATTTACCACTTTGTGGGCAAAGGATATCGTCAGAACGCTAGGAATGCGGCCGCGTCTGCGCCCGGAGACCTTGAGGGAGACCTTGAGTTTCTGATGCGCGCCGCTCAGAAAGTTGAAAACATTCGAGAGGACTTGGGCAAGGTTGGGCCGGTTATTTCCGCACAGGTTACTGAGGCGATGCTTGGACGTCGCAAACAGCTTAATACGGAACAAGCCGAGCGCGATAGCGAGGCTTCACGCAAGCTACTTCGCGTCAGACATGACCTTCGCGCTCAGCTTCAGCAACTTCACGAGCAACTGTCAGAGACAAAGCGCGAACTGCATCTGGACCCGGATAACATCCACTCGGTAGTTACAGTAGGACTATCACTTGCCGGACAGCCTCCGCTGCAGGAGGCAACGCTGGATGGAGTCTGGCCAGACCCCACCGGCAAGCGAGCGAAGTGTCCCGTCTTTCGACTGCCGCATCTAACGGGGTCTTGGAGCCTCGCTACCGAGGGACTACGGCATCCGCACACGCAAGAGATTCGCGCAATTGTGTTCGACCACACTCTCGCGTCTGGTAGGGACGACGTCGTTCTTGCGCACTTGAACCACCGGCTCGTTCAGAACTGTTTGCAGCGCTTGCGGGCGGAGATTTGGTCCGTCGCCGGTCATCATCGACTCCATCGTGTCACGGCGAGAGTGATTCCAAATCGAATGTCTGATGTTCCTGTTGTCATCGCTCACGGTCGACTCGTTGTGCTCGGCGGTGACAACAAGCGCATTCACGAGGAAATTATTTTTGCTGGTGGCGAACTGCGCGAGGGACGCTTTGCGCGGATTCCTCAAGTTGGCCGTTTGGAGCAGTTGCTGGACGACGCTACTTCTCAATGTCCGACGGAGTCGCTCCAGCAGCGCCTCGTAACGCTTTGGCCGACCCATGAGGATGGGGTGCTTCGTTCGCTCGAGGCCCGCATGAAGGATAGGACAGAGACGCTACAGAGTCGACTCGATGAGCGAGCTACCCGTGAAATCGGCGCAATGCGCGCTGTGCTGGGCGAATTGCAGGCAAGCATCCGTTCACAGTTGCACGAAGTTACCCCACAACTCGAGCTCTTCTCAACGCCGGAGAAAGAACAGTTTGAGCGAGACCGCAGTGCATTGGAACGGCGTCTCGATGAGCTGCCGAAAGAAATGGAACTAGAAGAAAAAATTATATTGGCTCGATACGCGGAGCCGAACCCGCGCCTGTTCCCTGTATCAGTGACCTACTTGATTCCAGAAGTCCTTGCACGTCAGGGAGCGGCCTAAGTCATGTCCATTGCTCGCCAACATAACGAATGGTTGTCGCTAATTGAGGTTTCCGGGCCGTTCCTTTCCTTGCCTGTGTTGCTACGAGTGTTTCCCCAAGGGCTGGACGCGCACGACCCTGAGATGTCCAAGAACGTTCGTCTCGCATTCGGCGAATGGGAGGCACATCAACAGGAGGTCGCGATTCACACCGCATGGCTCGAGTTCGTGCTTAAGCGCACACTTGGCTATCCGGACGATTATTTGCTCAAGGGTCAGGCGTTGCCAAATGCGCTGGAAGCGCGCGTTCACGAGCACGCTGAAACCCTTCGGCCGACGTATGCGCTTAAGGCACCGACCGAAGCACTTCCTCGCATGCTCGTAAGCGTATTTCCGCCGAGCCAGGCGCTGACAAAGCCAGTAGCTGGTACAACGTGGAAGACCGGGTCGCCCGACACGCGCATGATGACATTGCTGCATGCAACCGGCGTTCCACTCGGTCTTGTGACCAACGGAGAAAAGTGGCTTCTGGTTGCGGCAAAGCCGGGCGAAACCACGAGTTACATTACGTGGGATGCGGGACTTTGGTCGGAAGAGCCACTTACATTGCGGGCATTTGTGGCGCTACTCGGAGTTGGTCGTTTCTTTGGTGTAGCAGAGAACGAGACTCTTCCGTACATGCTTGCGGAAAGCGCGCTGAACCAGCAGGAAGTCACCGACCAACTCGGTCAACAGGTGCTGAAGGCGGTTGAGGTGCTGATTCAGGCACTTGACCGGATTGACGTCGAGCAGCACGGGCGCTTATTGGACGGTATCGGGGAGAAGGACCTTTACCAGGCAGCTCTCACTGTCATGATGCGCTTGGTGTTTCTGTTTTCTGCTGAGGAGCGCGGTCTCCTCTTGCTTGGTGACGCGTTGTACGACCGTCACTACGCAATTTCGACGCTGCGCGACCAGTTACGCGAGATATCCGACGAGCAACTTCTCGAGCACCGGCACGATGCTTGGGGCCGATTTTTGGCGACGTGCCGCGTAATCTACGGTGGTGTAGAGCACGAAGCAATGCGCTTGCCGGCGTATGGAGGAGGCCTGTTTGACCCAGACCGCTTTCCATTTTTGGAAGGCCGAAAAGCTGGTACCTCATGGGTTGATGCGCCAGCCGCACCCCTTCCCATTAATAACCGCACGGTACTGCATCTGTTGGAGTCGCTGCAGTTCCTGCGAGTGCGGGTCCCGGGAGGCGGGATTGAGCCGCGCCGGTTGTCGTTCCGTGCGCTCGATATCGAACAGATTGGGCACGTGTATGAGGGACTGCTCGACCATACGGCGAAACGAGCGTCTTCGCCGGTGCTTGGATTCAAAGCGAACGGCGGTGACGATATTGAAATATCACTCAGCGAATTGGAAGAGCGTGCGACTGCTGGAGAAGATGAGCTCGTTGCTTTCTTGAAAGAGAAGACAGGACGGACACCTGCAGCGATACGAAAAGCGTTCGCGCAGGCTAATGATGCCAACTCGCTCGTGCTGCAATCGGCCTGCGGGACCGCAGACGGTCTCTATAATCGAGTTAAGCGGTACGCGCTTCTCCTTCGCGATGACAGCAATGGCTACCCCGTAGTTGTTCGTCAAGGTAGCATCTACGTTACGTCCGGGCCAGACCGTCGCAGCACGGGGACGCACTACACGCCCCGAAGCCTTACGGAGCCAGTTGTTAAGACCACCTTAGACCCACTACTGTATGACGAGATAGCGCAAGGGAATGAGTCAACACCAGAGCGTCTTAAAACGGCCGCTGAGATTCTCGCATTGAAGATTTGTGATTTCGCTTGCGGGTCGGGCGCATTCCTCGTACAGGCATGTCGATATTTGTCCGAGCGCTTAGTCGAGGCCTGGAGCCTTGCGGAAGCGGCGCGGCCAGAAGTACCGCTATTCGTACCGGAGGCGTTGCCTTCTGGCGGACATCACGGTGAACAATTGTTGCCTAGTGACTTGGAAGAGCGTTTGGCACTTGCGCGTCGTCTTGTGGCAGAACGCTGTCTATATGGCGTTGATGTCAATCCGATGGCAGTGGAGATGGCAAAGCTGTCGCTTTGGCTTACCACGTTGCACAAAAATCGCCCGTTTACATTCTTGGACCACGCAATAAAATGTGGTGACAGTCTTCTTGGATTGCACTGTAGCGAGCAGATTGAACACTTTCATTTAGTTCCCGCGCGTGCGACTGTCCGCCTGCACGACTACATCAAGGCTCGGTATGTGGAGCTGTTGAAGATTGCGCGTGGAAAGCGCGCAGAGCTTGAGACTTTCACGATATTGGATACTCGCGATGCCGAACTGAAGCAGCAGCTATATGGTGAAGCAGAGTCGGTCCTTGACAGTGTGCGCATCCTCGCAGACCTCATCGTGTGCGCAGGCCTTTCGAGCGCCGGCTCTGCGGCCTCGCGCAGTTTGAAGTTGCTCGAGACAAAACTTGAGGAGCTTCTGCTCGATGTAGGCGCGGCGTTCGGAGACGAATCGACGCTGACGGTAGCCGAATCGCAAGGGCTCTGGTCGCTTCGGCAAAAGATAATTGGAATGTTGCAACCACCTTCAGCGCCAATGCAGCGCCGAACGTTTCATTGGCTGGTCGAATTTCCAGAAGTCTTTTTGCACGCGGATACACCGGGCTTTGATGCAATCATTGGCAATCCGCCCTTTGTAGGAGGCAAAAAAATTTCCGGATTGCTTGGGGATGACTATCGCGACTACCAAGTCTTGTATACGGCGGATGGCCGCAAAGGAACGGCAGACTTGTGCGCCTATTTTTTCCTTCGGGCGGCAAAACTCATTAAGTGCGGAGGAAATTTCGGTCTGCTCGCCGTGAACACCATCGCTGAAGGAGATACTCGCCAGGTGGGATTGGAAGCCATGCTGCACGCTGGTTATTCAATATTCGCTGCGCGAACCAATTTTCCTTGGCCAGGGGGAGCGTCGATTGCTGCGAGTGAAATTCACATGCATCGTGGCCCATGGGTTGGCACGCGCAAGCTCAATGGACAGAGTACGGCAGTCATTTCGCCATATTTGTCCTCCGAGCCGGAGTGGAGCCCAAAGCCACTAACAGAGAATTCCAACAAGTCATTCGTGGGCTCATACGTGTTGGGCATGGGCTTTACGATGAGCGAGCAGGAGGCGCGGGCGCTGATTAGCCGCGACGCCAAGAACGTTGAGGTTCTATTTGCTTATCTCAATGGCGAAGACTTAAATTCTCATCCCCAGCAAAAATCTTCGCGCTGGGTCATCAATTTTTGGGATTGGCCGCTAGCGCGTAGCGCAGAAGGTCAATGGTGCGAAGCGGACGAGCGACAGCAGGCACTTTGGTTGAGCGAGGGCTATGTGCCGCCAGACTACCCAGGTCGGGTCGCACAGGACTTTCCAGAGGTCCTTGCCTTAATTGAGAGGAAGGTGAAGCCGGAGCGACAACGGATGGACGACAAGGGTGCGTACGTCCTTCGAAAACCTCTACCGCAGCGCTGGTGGCACTACGCGGACAAACGGCCCGCTTTGTATCACGCAATTGGGCGCGGTGCTTCGTTCGCCCGACATCCAGACGATTGGGACGCGTCGACGCCTGAATATGACTTAGTGCTAGCTCAAACGCAAGTATCTAAGTACCTCACGCCGTGTATGCTGCGAAACGACTACGTATTTGACCAGAAGGTAGTTGTATTTGGCGGGGCCTCGTTTGAACTCTATGCTTTGCTCCAAAGCAGTATCCACGAAGCGTGGGCAAGAAAACAGGCGGGTTCTCTTGAAACTCGCTTGTCTTACACACCGTCCGACGCCTTCGCCAGCTTTCCTCTCTGCACGGCTAATGAACGTTTGGCGGAGCTAGGACAGCATTTCCATGAGCTTCGTCGCGGTGTACTGACGTCCGAGAATATTGGTCTCACGGAATTTTTCAACCGATTCCACCGGCAGGGGTACGACGTTCCGGTTATGGTCGAACTTCGGCGCTTACTTGTGCAAATCGACTATGCGGTGCGGGACGCGTACGGATGGCACGACCTCGAACTGAAGCATGATTTCTATTCTGTTCCGTACTTACCTGAAAGCGACCGCGTCCGACACACAATATGCGAGGAAAGCCGCTTAGAAATCCTGCGTCGATTGTCGCGTTTAAACCATGAGCGCTTCGAGGTGCAGCAGGCGCTGGACGCAGCCGCTGCCGCACGTCCGCCTCAGCGTATAGCTGCACGTAAGCGCAAGCTTGTCGGCCATGATGAAGCAGGCGTGCAAGGCGGCCTGTTCTGAAAAGCGATATTTTCGTAAGAAGACAAAGTATGCCTAATACGTCAAATCAACCGCCAGTATTGTCAACGCTAGTGCCATCGGCGGTGCAAGTGCGCGCTGAACTCGAAGACCTTGTTGAGAAGGAGCTTATGGGCCCTCGCGGTGGTCCAGACGAGGAAGTGGCAGAGACCCGAGTACAGGACCGCTATCTGGTGGGTATGCTTTCGCCACGAAATAGGCGTCTGCGCGCGAATGAGATGGACGTACTCGCGGACGATGAGTCCGCCTCCGGGGAGGATGGGGCTACAGATGACGCGCCGCTTCCGACAGATTCGTTGTCACCCTGTTCGCTTGGACTGACATGCACGATAGCCGGGGACGTTCAGTCCATCGTCGTTACTGGGCGGTGGGGGCGTTACAAGCGCGAAAAGAGCGCGACACAAGTCACTGAGAAGGGCAATCCGCTGACGGTCTGGAAGCGCTACCCGATGGGCAATATTGGCCTTCCAATCGCTCTTGTGGAGGGCGATGTTCCTCCTATGTCTCTCGATTCGTCGCAGCCAGAGGTCTACCTCCAGGGAAGAATTCGCAAGCTCAACGGCGACTGGGTGGTATCGCTGTTCATGGTAAATGGGCAGACGGAAAGCGAAACGCTGAAGGATGAAATGTGGGTTTTTCAGCCCGAGCTAGAGGTCGCTGGTACTGACGGTGCGCCGGTCTTTCGACGCAGGCAGTTGTTCCGTGATGAGGCAAAGGCGGACCCTGTACAACATACAGAGCAAATGGCGCTTGAGATGCTCTATCGAGCGCAGGTTGAGTTCGCCGTGGGGCACGGGGTTGCTGTACATGCGGATGTCGACGCAGAGGACTCCACGAAGTGCGTTCGTTTGCGGACGCGCGCGATACCGACATATGAGGTACCTCAGACAACGCCGCCTACTGCAGAGGATTTCCCCGCTCTGGCCGACGTAGTTTTGGACATGAAGGCATTGTCCGAAATGGCGGATACTGACCTATTCCGGTCGCTTCGGGCATTGCCAGCTGCATATAAAGGGTGGATTGAGAAAGAGTCTGCCCGAATCGACGACCCACAGGAGGAGCTGGAGGCCTATCGGAAGGTCGCCGAAAGCGCGATTACCAACTGCGAAGTCGCTTGTGGTCGCATCTCTGCCGGTATTGACCTTCTCGAACAAGACGCCAAGTCGCTGGAGGCGTTCCGGTTTGCTAACCGTGCGATGTGGCAGCAGCGCATCCACACACTGTTATCGGAGATGAAGCGAGCTGGTCGCAACGTGAATGTCGACGAACTGGAAAAGTCCGAGAGTCCTTCATGGCGACCATTCCAGTTGGCGTTTGTGCTCCTCAACCTACCTGGCGTGACGCAGCTTGACCACCCCGAGCGCAGCAGTGCGCCCTCTGCTATTGCGGATTTGCTTTGGTTCCCGACCGGCGGTGGTAAGACCGAAGCGTATCTGGGCCTGACTGCATATACGCTCGGCCTCCGACGACTACAGGGCAGCGTGGGTGGACGATTGGGGCACGCCGGTGTTGCGGTCATCATGCGCTACACGCTTCGGTTGCTTACGTTGCAACAGTTCCAGCGTGCCGCCGCGCTGATTTGCGCGTGCGAGGTCATCCGAAGAGCCGCTCCTGGAGTTTGGGGCACGGAGCCGTTCCGCGTTGGACTCTGGGTCGGCATGAAGACGTCTCCCAACACCGTTGCCGACGCGCATCAGTCGACACTGGGCGGGCGTGGTGTCGGCATGGGCAGTGGCACAGGCTCTCCGCTGCAACTGACCAACTGTCCGTGGTGTGGAGAGGGTTTGGACCTAGGGCGTGATGTGAAGGTCGAGACGTATGCCCAAGGTCGAGCACGCGTTTTTACGTACTGCAGTGACCGACTCGGCCAATGTGACTTCAGTCGCGCGAAAGCGCCTGATGAAGGAATTCCGGTCCTGACGGTGGACGAAGAAATCTATCGACGGTTGCCGGCGCTGCTGATAGCAACCGTCGATAAATTCGCCCAGATGCCATGGAACGGCACGACCCAGATGCTGTTTGGCCAGGTCGACGGGTATTGTCCGCGTCATGGGTTTACTTCGCCCTGTCTGGAAGATGCTTCCTCGCATCCGACAAAAAACGGTCTGCCTCCAGTAAGGGCGGTTGCGCATGGGCCGCTCCGACCACCCGACCTGATTATCCAGGACGAGCTGCACCTCATATCGGGTCCGTTGGGCAGTCTTGTCGGCCTGTACGAGACTGCAGTCGACAAGCTCTGCACCTGGAGCATCGACGGAAAGGTCGTGCGACCAAAAGTCATTGCGTCCACGGCGACTATCCGTCAAGCAACAGAGCAAGTCCGGTCGCTATTTCTGCGCGACGTTCGCGTGTTCCCGCCTCAAGGTCTGGACGTGCGGGACAATTTCTTCAGCCTGCAGCGGGAGCCCAGTGAGCGATACCCGGGTCGACGGTACGTCGGTGTGAGCGCATTTGGGCGGCGTCTGAAGGTGGCGCTTATTCGCGTCTATTCGGCCTATCTCGCGGCGTCTCAAGCATTGTTCTTGAGATACGGGAAAGCAGCTGACCCCTGGATGACGTTGTTGGGCTACTTCAATTCCATGCGTGAGCTCGGTGGTATGCGACGGCTCGTGGACGACGACATTCGCTCGCGTCTGCGTGACATGGATAGCCGTGGGTTGGCGAAGCGTCATACACCAGCGCTTGAAGAGCTGACCTCCCGGAAGAATTCCCGCGATATTCCCGGTTTGCTGGACCGGCTCGAGTTCGCACACGACCCACTTTTGCCGCCTCACGCCAAGCCGACCGGGAAACCCGTCCGCGCGAATCCTCTCGACGTTGTTCTGGCGACAAACATGATATCTGTGGGGGTTGACGTCAAGCGATTGGGCTTGATGGTGGTCGGTGGTCAACCGAAGGGAACTGCGGAGTACATTCAGGCCACTAGCCGCGTCGGGCGAAACGCCCAGGCACCGGGTCTGGTCTGTACAGTCTACAACTGGGGGCGGCCGCGCGACCTTTCCCACTACGAGCGTTTTGAGCACTATCACGCGACGTTCTACCAGCACGTCGAAGCGCTTTCAGTGACGCCGTTCGCAGCGCGAGCGGTCGACAGAGGTATATCTGCCGTTCTGGCCGCACTGGTGCGCTTGCCCGCATCGGAATTCAACGAGAACTTGGCTGCGGGACGGCTGGACGGTTCGCACGCGATTGTGAAGGATGCAATCAAGGCAATCAGCGAGCGTGCCGCCTCCGTGACGCAGTCGACAGCGCAAGGGCAACGGGTGGAAAAAATGTTGAAAGCCCGAATCGACTATTGGCTCAAGAAGGCCGCGCCGAAACCGGGTGGGGCTCGGTTAGGGTATCAAGGACAGAGAGATGGAACGACCATTCCGTTGCTTGAGAAAACGGGAGCGGGAGACTGGGAAGACTTTACCTGTCTCGGTTCGCTCCGTGATGTCGAGCCAAGCGTCGGCCTAATCATGGATGACAAACCACTGGATGATGGGTACGGACAAGGGTACACGGCGCCAGCTCCGGCGGCTGTGAGCAATACCGGCACGCCGCCTTCGACGACCGGGGGCCAACAATGACAAAACACAAAGTTGGTGATATCCGACCCACGCAACTGCTGAACGTCTATGGTGTTGGGGCAATGATTGACCTACCGAACATCGCCGGAATGGTCATGGGGCTCGACGATTGGGACACAACCCATTCGGTGCTGGTCAGTGAAGAGCGTCTGCTTCGTGCCGTGCGTGTCCAGCTTGGTGCCCAGGTGGAAAAGTTGCTGCTACCGCCGGTAGAACCCGAGACTGCGTCCGCCGACCCCCTTGGAGGAGCCAAAATCGGAGTCCCGGTGGCAGCATTTCCCCAGTGGTTTCGGTGCCCATGGTGTGAATTGCTCGCGCCCGTTAGTTCAGGCCTGTTCGAACTGAAAATGGACCCCTACAGACCGGACCGCGCGCGGTTTGTCCATGCGAACTGCAGTAAGGCCGGACAGCCTCCTGTGGCGCTGCCCGCACGGTTTCAGATTGCGTGCAGTCACGGTCACCTTGATGATTTTCCCTGGCTGCGCTTCGTGCATCGTGGCGCGGCGACATGTAACGGACCGCTCCGGCTAAAGAAGATTGGTGCCTCGGACGAAGCCGTGGATTTGCTCGTCAAATGTGATACCTGCGGGCGCGACCGGCGCATGTCCGACGCATTCGGGGAGGTTGCCGAGAGCGACGATGTGTTCGAGTGTAGGGGACGACGACCTCATCTGCGCGATTTCGCTCCAACCGGTTGCAACGAGCATGCTAAAACGATGTTGTTGGGCGCGTCCAACAGTTGGTTTGGGATATCGCTGTCAGCGCTGTCAATCCCAATGCATGTGGACAAGTTGCCGCAGTTGGTGGAGGAGCGCTGGGCAGTTTTGCAGCATATTCCGTCAAAGGACACTGTAGGTGCGTTCAGAGCGGTAGGAAACCTAAAGGGTCTCGAGGACTACAGCGACGTTGCTGTATGGGGTGCCATCGAAAGCAAGAAAAGTGGCGTGCAGGTTGATGAAGAAAATGGCAACCTGAAATTGCCAGAGTGGAATGTTTTTGTTAGTGCTGACCCGGCCACCAATACGCGAGATTTCCAGTTAACCCCTGTCGTCGCGCCGCACGGATACGAACAATATTTTGAAAAGGTTGTCCGCGCAGAGCGTCTGCGAGAGGTGCGGGCGTTAACCGGATTCACGCGAATCGAATCACCTGGTGACTATGCGGACCCGAGTGAAATTCCAGATGCACTGCGAGCGCCATTGGGCCGCAGCAAGCCCGTTTGGGTGCCTGTTTCTGAAGTGAGGGGAGAGGGAATATTTCTCCAGTTTTCAGAAGAGGAAATACGCAAGTGGGTGCGGCGCGTAACTCGGCAGGACGATGAAATGTTCCGTGCCCACTCTGCATGGCGGAGAGCACGGCGCATCCCCGAGCCTGCTAGCGGGTACCCGGGGATTCGATACGCGCTGATTCATTCTTTCTCCCATGCCCTAATGCGGCAGTTGTCCATGGAGGCTGGGTACTCGTCGGCAAGCATCCGTGAACGGATATACGCTCACGACGGAGGGGACGACACGCCGGCGATGGCGGGCCTACTTCTCTATACGGCTGCTCCTGACAGCGAGGGAACCCTTGGCGGATTGGTTTCCTTAGGAGAGCCGGATAGGCTTGGGCGTTTGATAAGGTTGGCGTTGGAAGAGATTCGACTTTGTGCCTCGGACCCATTGTGCGGTGAACATCGGCCGGCGCACGACGGAACGTCCTCGTTGCACGGCGCAGCATGCCATGCGTGCATGTTT
This sequence comes from Burkholderia sp. Se-20373, assembly GCF_017104705.1. Taxonomy (NCBI): domain Bacteria; kingdom Pseudomonadati; phylum Pseudomonadota; class Betaproteobacteria; order Burkholderiales; family Burkholderiaceae; genus Burkholderia; species Burkholderia sp. Se-20373. Next base: position 20,989 of record NZ_JAAGPH010000084.1, read on the forward strand.
TCCCCAGAGACATCGTGCGAGCGCGGAAACAAGTATCTTGACCGAGGGCTCCTTGTCCAGACGATTGGTGGTGGCAACGTTCCTTTCTTTGAATGATGATGAGCCTGCCATCACCTCTCCTCGACGCCATCACGGAATTTGCTGCTGACGTCTCCTCAGATGCCGTTATGGCGGCGGTGCTCCAGCTCAGGCAAGTGCGGGGAACTGAGAGCGATGACGCCGCATTGCTGCAGATACAGCAACGCCTCCATACGACGGCTCGCACCAAGTTTCAACGAATAGTCGAGGAATGGCGTCACGGCGCTGGACGAGTTTCACACGCCGAACTCGCCGCATTCATCGAAGGAGCACTGCACCAGGCGACTAGGTTCCGAGGCGAAAGCAGCGTCGAGCTCGTATGGTCAGGCCCAGCTACGCCACGGTCTGGTTTTAGGAGCACTGAGCAGGTCTTGTACGAGCTGATAAGTGGCGCACGGCGGTCCTTGTTTATCGTAACGTTTGCCGCCTATAAGGTGGACGCACTTGTTCAAGCGATACAAGCGGCAGTGACCCGTGGCGTAAAGGTGTCTTTTCTCTTGGAGAGCCGGGAAGAAAGCGAGGGCAAAGTCACCTTCGATGCAGCAGTCGGACTCGCCTTGTCGCGCGTCGGGGGTATCACGACCTACGTTTGGCCGTTGTCGCGGCGTCCCAAAAGTGTTCAAGGCTTTCATGGTTCTCTTCACGCGAAGTTCGTGGTCGCAGACGAAGAGGTGCTTTTTGTTTCCAGTGCGAACTTGACTGACTACGCTATGAATCTCAATATTGAATTGGGAACGCTGATGCGCGGCGGCGACGCGCCGAGGCAGGTAGCCGCGAATCTCGCGGCCCTTCTTCGAGATGGGGTAATCCGAGCCGTGAACCAATAGCCCAATGGGCGGAACCTTAAGTTCGGATATACCCGACCGAAGTGTGGCGGAGAAATGGAACTGGATTGCGAGAATTCGTAAATGTCAGAGAACAAAGGTGCAGAAAGATTCAGTGCTCGAGAGTCCGCGCTAGGATATCTTTACCAAGTCCGGCTGGCACTTCTATGGGCTCTTAGGAAGCTTCGCGCTACCCACGAATTCAAGGTCGGTCTTGAGACGCTGGACGACGTAGTTTTCGAATCAGAGGGGCGCCCAACTGACCTTCTGCAAGCGAAACATAGAGTAAAGCGGGTCGCCACACTCACTGATGCGAGTCCAGATATCTGGAAGACATTTCGCATATGGTTGACGGCTTCAGGCGCCGGGCAAATTGACGCAACGACCCGGCTCATCCTGGTATCTACTGGCACTTGCGATAAAGGAAGCGCAGCGTACCTGCTTGGGGAAGGCGAGCAGCGGAATGAGGCGGCAGCTCTGGCTCTATTGAATGCTACCGCGCGTTCATCGTCATCTCAGGAGAACAAGGAGGGCTATGAGCTCTTCCTTGCACTGTCGGAGAGAGAGAAGTCCGCCTTCCTGGAAGGCGTGGTCATCATGGATGGAGCTCCCGTTGCGACCAATGTTGAGCGAGAGCTTCATTCGGAACTCCGATTTGCGGTCCCCAAGAATCGAATTTCTAGCGCGCTAGATGCGCTAGAAGGATGGTGGTTTGGGCAGATGGTCAGGCAGCTGTCCTCGCCGGGGGGACTCTCAACCTTGTCATCGCAATCCATCGAACTGAAGCTGGACGATATACGAGACCAATGTCGTGCGGACTCTTTACTGATTGATAACGAGATTCTGCAGCAAAAACTCGACCAGGCTGCTCTTGCCGCGTATGCGCGCTACACTTTTGCAAAGCAAGTGACACTTGTAACGAAAAACAAAACGCGGCTGAATCGCGCCATCAACGACTACTTCCGTGCCTACACGCAACGGTCCAAATGGCTGAGGAGCGACCTTCTGCTCTTAGCCGACGACGAACGCTTTCAACAAGACCTGTTCGAGGCCTGGGAGATACGGTTTGCTCGCGCGCAGGAAGCTCTTGACGCCGACCCGAGTGAGAACAACTGTGTTGCCGCTGGCGCAGAGCTTCTGGCCTGGGCTGAAAGCGACGCTGATTTGAGCCTCAAGGCAGGAATGAACGCGCCGTGGATGGCGAGGGGCACTCTGCACGAACTCTCGGACCAGCAGCGCGTAGGTTGGCATCCCGACTACGTAAGAATGCTGGAGTCCGGCGCGCACTCAGATGGCGCGGAGAAGAAAGATGAGTGATACAAGAACCTCAGCCGAGTACCGGGCGCTCTTCAATCCGGCATTCTGTGCTGTGTTGCTACGCGAGGCATGCCTGGGAGCGGAGCGAGAGTCCAAATCCCGGAACGTAGAGCCATTGAGCTTCGCCGCGTCCTTCCTTGTTCTACCGGCGGTCTTGCACGAACCGATTCGTCGCGAATTGCCAAAGACTATCGCAACATCGTTTGCAACATGGCTGGCAGAGAACCCTTTGCTACGCTCTCAGTTTGCATCCTTGGCGACTGTCACAAAAGGCATCACGAGGAAAGGACTGCTATTTGGGTCAACCCATGGAGCATTGAGCCTTGCGGCAGGAAAAGTGCATGCCGTTGGTTCCATAAAAATTGAGACCCCAGAGCTCGATGAGGCCGAGTCGCAGATGGGGCAGTGCCTTCGAGGCGCTCACTTTATGGGGAGATGGCTCGCACTGGCTGGAAACACAACAACAACCTTAGCGCTTATCGGGATGCGGGCATGATGCAGGTAATTGCTATTTCGGTCTACAGCTGCGACGGTCGACGCCGTGCTGTGCCGTTTCGGCGCGGTTTGAATGTGGTGTCTGGTGACTCCAAGACCGGTAAGTCGACTCTCATCGAGATTCTGGACTATTGTTTTGGTGCGGACGAATGCGCGGTGCCAGACGGTGTGGTTCGGTCGAAGGTCGCATGGTATGGAGTGCTTCTCCACTTAGGCGACGCCGGACGAGCCTTCGTTGCCAGGCGGGCACCGAGCCCGCCTGCGAAGTCCACGGAAGATATTTTCTTGCAGATGGGGGCAGAAGAGCTAAAGCTTCCCTCTGCAAAGCAATTGCGTAAAACGACGAATCTTGAGGGCCTCATAGCTCAACTCACGTCTTGGGTTGGCATCAAGGAGACTCTGCATGTGCCGCCTCCTGGGCAGACACGACGCGCGCTCTCGACCAACATTAGGCATGCGCTCGCATTCTGTCTCCAGACGCAGAATGAAATTGACCAAAAGGGTTATCTGTTCCACGGGGCGGCGGACAATTTTGTTTCGCAAGCACTAAAAGACTCTTTGCCATATCTTCTCGGAGCCGCCGGCGAAGACCAGATGGCAAAGCGATTTGAACTCAAGGTATGTCGCGACAAACTTCGGAGCATCGACCGAACTCTAAGAGAGTTGGAAGATATTCGGGGGAAAGGGAACGAGAGAGCTTCTTCACTGCTGACTGAAGCGCGTTTGGTTGGCCTCACGGACTTGGTGCAGCCAGAGTCATGGCAAGCCGCTGTTGCGGAGCTCAAGCGGATAGCGGAGTCCCCAATAGGACGCAATCCGCCTCCACAAGCCGACGAAGACGAATTTGCGCGATTGTCATCGGAGCGAGCTCGCCTGCAGGACCAGATTCGCAGTAAGCGGCATGCGATAGACACAGCGCGTGCCTTCGAGAATCACGGACTGGAGTTTGAGCAAGAAGTGCAAGAGCAGGCTCGCCGCCTTGGTCTGGTCGAGCTATTTTCCTCGGAGCGCACCGCGCATGCATGCCCACTATGCAGCCAATCTCTGCAGGAACAGGAGATTGATTCCGTTGCAAATTTGCAGTTGTTCCATAACGACCTGCTCGAGCACTCGACCGCAGTGCGCACTTCCACGCCACATATCCAGGCCGCGATAGAGGCGTATGAGAGTGACGTGTCGGCTCTTCGAGAACGCCTGTCAGTCGTGAGGATGCAGCTTAACGCTATCCGAGCGAATGACCAGCGTCTCCAGAAATATCATGACGATGCGGCGCGAAGCGCGCTGGTCGTTGGACGGATTTCGCTCTATCTGGAGAGTCTGCCAGAGGAGACAGATACAAGCGGAATGCACCTTGAGCGAGACCGTCTTACGGGCGTCTGCAAGGAGCTTGAGGCGGCACTGAGTCACCAGTTGATGGCAGAGCGGCTGGAGTCGATTCTCGGGCGAGTCAATCCAGCAATATCCGAGCATGCGGAAACCCTGAAACTTGAGTTCTCAGATTCGCCAGTGCGATTCGACGTGCGGAATTTGACCGTTGTTGCGGATACGCTGGATGGCCCTGTTCCATTGAAGCGGATGGGAAGCGGGGAGAACTGGGTCGGCTATCACCTCGTGGTTCACCTTGCGCTACACGAGTGGTTCGCACAAAAGAATCGCCCGGTCCCGAATTTCCTGATGATTGACCAACCGTCCCAAGCTCACTTTCCTGCCGACTCGGGCAACGGAACAAAGAAGAAAGACATTGATAGAGCCACGGTTCGACGAATGTATGAGCTGATGGCTCAGTCAAGTAGTGCTAAGGGGCGCGAATATCAGGTGATAGTCACCGACCACGCCGATTTTGATGACCCGGAGTTTCAGAAACATGTTCGCCATCGTTGGCGGGATGGCGAGAAGCTCATCCCCGAAGACTGGCCAAGGCGCTATGGAGAAGAGCGAACGTAGCAAGCATGTTCTCTAGCTTTGCTGGATGGCGACTTTCAGGGAAACGTCGGCCGGTAATATACACTGGGCAGACCAATAGCGGTAGGAGGGGGCAGTGCAAGAGACCATATCGGCGAGCGACGTGTACGACAAGGACCTGAACTTCCTCTTCGGTGCCGGCGCGTCCTCAGGCTTGTTTCCAACGCTTGCGCTTCAGATTAAGAACGAACAAGGTGCGGCTTGGACGCTCGAAGAGCTCGCGACACGCTTCGAGGCTAGTGACGACCAGCGTTATGTCCCGTTGTTCATGCACTACTACAACACTTGTATTCGTCCTGCACAGGTGTTCAACGTCGACTCGGCAACTGGAGATGAAACACGCGAGAAGGTCGTCGCCAACTATCACGCGTTTCTCAAGACTGTATTGCAGATACTTCAGCGCCGTAAGGCGCTCGAGAGGCGCTGCAACCTGTTCACCACGAACTACGATGGATGTTTCCCACTTATCGCGGACGAGATTCTTCGCGAAGGCAGCATCGATTTTCTGCTGAATGATGGCGCTCGGGGCTTCCGGCGTCGCTATCTTCAGGCACGCAATTTCAATACTTACCTGTGCCAGACCGGTATATTCGAACGTCATCAAACTAGCATTCCTCAAATTAATCTAATACATGTGCATGGCTCCGTTTATTGGAGAAAAAGCAACGCGAATATCGTGGTCGACTATGAATTGCAAGGAATCGAGAGTCTGCTTGATGAGGATGCTCAATCTAGGTTGGCGGAGTTCTCCGCACGCTTGAATGATTCAGGCGCGACGTTGGAAAATCTCGCAATGCCCGGGTTCTCTGAACAGGAGCGAAAAGACTTCAAGGCAGCATATGAGAGTCTGCCTATTGTAAACCCGACAAAGTGGAAGTTTCACGAGACAGTGTTCGAGGAGCACTATTACCAGATGCTTCGGATGTTGAGCTACGAATTGGAAAAGCCGAACGCTGTGCTCATCACGTTCGGCTTCTCGTTCGCAGACGAGCATATCTTGAATCTGGTGAAACGTTCTCTCTCTAATCCTCATCTCCAAGTCTACGTGTGCTGCTACAGCCAACGGTCTAAGGATAAACTACAGGCGGAGTTTGGAGGCTTTCGGAACGTGCGCTGTCTGGCGTTGGAGAACGCCTCGATGAACTTCACCGCGTTCAATGAGCAAGTGTTTACCTTGGATGTCGGCCGGAGCCCGCAAGTTGCGGTAGCTCCGGCCACAAATGCACCGCTTGACCCTGCTGCAGCTGACCCTAATGGTGGAGCTGTCACATGAGTATTCGCGTTGGAGAAGTCATCGCGGTAAGCGGCGTGAAAATCACGCTCAAAATCGACGAGGAATCAAGCAAAGAAACGCTCTTCTACGCCGGAGAGAAATTTAGAGGCGTGTCAATTCGCGAGTACATAGCGGTCCAGCGCGGGTTCCGCGACATCATCTGCGTAATCGAAGGCGAGTACCTCGACGAAAGTCGGGTCGAAGGGGAGGGCGGGAAGGTAACCTATGTACGAAAAGTCGATGCGCGTCCGATAGGCTACTTTCACCGGGACCTATTCCAGCAGGGCATTAAGTACTTGCCGATGATACGAGACCCTGCTTTCCTACTTCAAGAGGAGCGCATCGCGCAGATTTTTGGTCGGGATGGCAACAGTGGGTTTGCTATCGGTCAGCTGCTGAAGGAGGGCATCGCAATTGGCCTTCCGTGGCATCGCCTGTTCAACACCCATATTGGCGTGTTTGGAAACACCGGGAGTGGTAAGTCCAATACTCTAACGAAGTTGTACACCGCTCTCTTCGAGAAGAAGGGTGCAGCAATCGGCAATAAAAGCCATTTCGTGATTCTCGATTTCAACGGCGAGTATACCGGCGGGCAAATGGTCCCGCCGGAGTCAAAGACAGTCTTTCAACTCAGTACACGTGCAGTACCAGCAGGCGCGGCAGATACCCCGGGTAGCAAATTTCCCTTACATGAGCATGAGTTCTGGAACGCGGAGACGCTCTCACTATTGTTCCAGGCGACGCAAAATACGCAACGCCCGTTCCTAAATCGCCTGATAGAGGGGAGGCGCCGATTCGAAGCAAACGCTGATTCGCTGTCCATCTATGCAAAGGCAAAGTTTCGAGAGGCGTTCTGCGCTGGTGAGTGTAAGGCTGCCACGTTGGACTTGATGCGAAATATAGCGAAACTACTGAAACACGCCGCGCTTATCGACATACTCAAGGGCGTATCGTGGCACACCACGAGAGCGCGTTTTACTCGTGCCGGAGTCTACTTCGATAGCGACGGCAACAACTATACGATGCATCTCTCCCCGACAATTGACGCAATCGATGCCTCACAGCTAGATGCATTCGACCAATTGGTTCTCCGTGCGAACTTGCAGCTTATAGGTGACCTCATAAGTGGCTATGTGCAATTCGAGCACATTCAGCCGCTGCTAAAGCGAATCGAATCTTCCCTGAACAGCCTTCGACGGGTACTTCGCGTGGGCGCTGACCAGCCAGAGGGCAGGTTGCTGACTGTTATCTCGATGAGGCGCTGCAACAGCGAGACAAAGAAGGTTCTTCCACTTCTGATTGCAAAGCATTACTACAACGCGCACAGGGAGAGTGTTGCTAATCCACCTGACAAGACTATTCATCTCATTATTGATGAGGCTCATAATATTCTGTCGCAGCAGTCAGCCAGAGAGCACGAGAGCTGGAAAGATTACCGCCTCGAACTTTTTGAGGAAATTATTAAGGAGGGACGAAAATTCGGTGTCTTTTTGACGATTTCTAGTCAGCGGCCAGCGGATATTTCGCCCACCATCGTGTCACAGTTGCACAATTTCTTCATCCATCGCTTAGTCAACGACCGAGACCTTTTTCTGATTGACAACACTATCACGACGTTGGATAGCCTCTCGCGAAGCCTAATTCCGAGTCTGGCAAAAGGCTGCTGCGTTGTCACTGGTACCGCCTTCGACCTGCCTATGGTGATTCAGGTCGACCGCTTGGAAAGGGAGAAGCAGCCCGATAGTGAAGATGTGGACCTGGAAACGCTATGGAGAATCACTGATGTGGCGCCCGAGGCTGCTCTGTAGGCGACACGTATCGGCGTCCCGTATGCGAATCTAGCATAGCCGACTATCGCGGCCGTACGGTGCCTGCCAGCTGACCTGGCAGGCAAAGGCTCCTTATATCTCGCACTGATGTGGCTTAGACGGCGATGGGCGCGGCTATGGAAGGGTGCGGGTTGTAACCGACAAGTTCGAAATCCTCGAACCTGTAGTCATAAATCGACTCAGGTCTCCGCTTGATTACCAGCTTCGGTAACTCCCGGACCTCACGAGTCAACTGCGTTTGAATCTGTTCCATGTGGTTGGAGTAGGCGTGAAGGTCTCCAATGCTGACCACAATCTCATGAGGTACCAGGTCGCACTGCTGCGCTAGCATATGGGTGAGCAGGGCGAGTGAGGCGATGTTATATGGCAGTCCAAGGAAGCTGTCTGAGCTTCTGATGTATAGCAACGACGAGAGTTTTCCTTCCGCTACATAGAACTGGTACAGAAGATGGCACGGTGGCAAAGCCATCCGACCTTGCCTCGCGTTTTCCTGAGGGCTGACAGACTCGTCCGGCAAGTACTCCGGGTTCCAGCCGTGGAATAGGATGCGGCGGCTATTCGGATTCTTCCGCAGCATTTCAACCACATAGTCAACCTGATTGATAGTGCCGCCATCCTTAGTTGGCCACGCGGTCCACTGTTTACCATAAACGGGACCAAGCTCGTTATCCTCGGTGGCCCATTCATTCCAGATGGTGACGCCGTTCTCGTTCAGCCAGCTGACATTCGTGTTGCCGCTGAGGAACCAGATGAGTTCGTTGGCGATGCTCTTGAAATGCAACTTCTTCGTTGTCAGCAGCGGAAAGCCCTTGGAAAGGTCGTGCCGTATCTGCCGCCCAAACACGGATGTTGTGCCGGTTCCGGTACGGTCGCCCTTGGCGACGCCGTTCGCCAGGACGTCTCGAAGAAGTTCTAGGTATTGCTTCATTTGTATATCCAATTATTCGTTCGTCGCGCCGACAGGCAGGACGATTGACAGCTTGCTCCGCGCTTTGTGAGCTGCGATTTCCGCTTTTTGACGGCCAATCATCTCTTGTTGCTGCAGGACTTTCTCGTATAGCAACACGTTCTGCTGAAGGATACGTGTGATACGTCCTCTTAGCACGGCGGGCGTGTCTTCCGGCTCGGGGCCAGACTTGTCGTCAGGCTGATGTTCTGCCCCTTTTTTAAGTTTTCGCTTAATTCCTTGCAGTTTGGTTACAGCCCACTCCCTGTTCCGTATGGTGTTCTTCGACAGCCCAGTCATCTTGCAAATTGCGGGGACCGTAGGCTTTCGTTTCCCGCGCTTCACAGGGTCTTCCAAGTCTTCCAGAGCCGCCAGGATAAGCCTATCATTCTTTTGCGAAGTGGTTTCAGGATGACTCGTTTGTTCTGGTGGCCGTCGGTCAGTCATCAGCAGACTCCACTTCCTCGGCGCGGCCATCAAGATTCTCCGGTTCCAGCGTGGCAATGTGCCCGTTCAGAGTCTCGACTAGGCCCCACCAGACCTTCTTGTAGGCCGGATTGGTCTCTCGCTCGGCTTCGGCGACCGCATGGTTCTTTCGTGCGATGAGGGCTCTCCCGGCACGGGGGGAAATCACATGGCTTGAACAGTTAGGGTCGCACTGGAAGTCGCCATAGCAGGGGGGCGGCTCGTTCTCGGTCGGAATGATGAGGTTTTTCCCACAGTTTCCGATACTCGTCGGCATCAATTTGACGCCACGTCTGGCCATATCCTTGATGTATCTCTCGCGCTGTTTGCCAAACAGTCCAAGACCCGAAAAAAAGGCGTCAATCCGCGCCTTGTGCGCAACTGCGCCGCCGCCGGCAAATTTGGCCTGTTCGCCGTAGATGTCCAGCAGTGCCGTTTCTCGGGCATAGGCGAGACGGTTGGATATCCCAGTAGCCAACTGCTTGCGATATTGTCCGTAGTTAGCCGTGACGAGATTCGGTAAAGCGTTAAACTGGCTTCGAAAGTGCTTGAGCTGCATGCTGATGAATGGAAGGCCGACCTCCTGCTGTGCAAGCTGCGATACGAGCGTCTCGCGACATTGGTGAATGGAAAACGTCCAGGTCGCGAAAAGGTCACCGCTGTCAATAGTTTTCAGCCATTTGATGAAGAGGTTGTTCAGTGTTCCTCCGCGATAGCCATTCTTTCCATTATTTTTCCCTGGCCACGGCGACGAAAAAAGATAGTCATTCTGGGTTTTTTCAGTGATAAACATGAGGATGTCGTACGCATCTCGAGTAATGTCGATGGCCAGCCAGCCCTCGCTGATGGGCATATCCTTTGGCCGGCGCTTTACCTCCTTGGAAACCATAAACCAGTAACCGTGCTCGAATTTGAGACAATTGCGCATCACGAAGCGAACTTCGGATGACCGCATGCCTGTGAAAAGAAGAATAATTAGAAGCGCCGAAGTGTGCGCCTCTTTGATGATGTGACGAATCTCTGACCACCTGAGGCCGTATTCCTCCGCAAGCGCTTTAGCTCTCGCGTCGTCGCCCGTTCCTCGATAGTAGCCGTCCAGTACATTTTTATGCGATTGATTCGGTGTGGTTCGAATTGACCGACTCAATGCCTGACAGTCACTATCATGGATTAGTAAGCCGGCTAAAGATTTGAATTCTGCGATAGCTTTCTTGCAATGGTCTAAGAGGTAAAGAAATTGAGCATCGGACAACGTGGGGATGCCGCCTCCGTCAGCATTTTCGCGCCATGGGAGTGTGCCCCGCGTGATATCGGTAAGCCCCCACTGGAGCCGGGCGCTAATGTTCTCCTGGATTGTCGGGTCGGATATTAACTTCAAGGCTCGCTTGAGGTGTGCCGCTCGTCCGGGGAATGTAGCAATAGTTTCCTTTAAAATCGAGAAAGGTATGTCAGCTAGTGCGATGATGGGGTGCTGCAGTTTCTCTCTCGCTTTTAGAATTGCCAGAGAAATGAACTTTGCGAGTTCATCCATACGTCCCTTCACCGTCTTTGGGTCAAGCTGCTCTTTTGAGTGCCTTGCATGCTTTATCAGTTTTGGGAAATTCCCATAGATGAAAGCTGCTATCTTTAAGTCCCTGACAATTTCATTGGTGAGGCAATACGGGTATTTTGTCTTTTGGAAAGAATTCGGATGATTGTAAGTGGCGCCTCTTCCTTCAATGTAGTCTCGCCATGCGATACTTGAAGTGGTCTCGCCAAGGTAAAGGGGAGAAGAAGAATCGAAAAAAAAAGGCCAGACGTCAGCGCCAAAGACTCCGGCCCAAACCGGCATATCGTCCCTGAAAGCAGCGCGTCCTTCCATGACCTCGGATATCGAAGGGAGGGTTACAGAGCGAGGCACGGCTAAATTCCTTGATAAATTAAATGGTCTACGAGCAGGTCGTCCATTGTGGCTGCCACTAGCTCAGCGTTCTGGAGCACGGATTCAGGGAATACCACGTCTGTTTCCAGGAGGCCGTCGATGAGCTTCAGCGTGTCTCGGTAAAGCTCCTTTCTACCTTGGATTGCAGGCGAGTCCTCGACAAGCGCCGTGTTGACACGCCTTTGGTAGACCATGAGCTTAGGAAGAGAACGTTCGGTTACAACAGCGCTATCGCACCGCAAGCACATGTTCCAATATCGGCAGACGGAACCCTCAACATGTTTGGTGACAGAGCGTACGTTGTCGCTCGGATTGTAGGGGTCCCAGCAACCGCATCCCGAAAGCGTCTCGTGGAATCCGTCTGGTTTCACCCTTTCGACGGGCTTCTTTGACTGTGCCGCCGCTTGTTCTGCTTTGAATTGTTCCGTCGAACGTTGAGCGATTCGCTGAAGAGCTTCCGAGACCGTTCGATTGAAAGCGGGTTGCAACCCTTGGGCGTCCAGATATGTTGCGGTAGTCTGGATATTTTCGTGCCCTAAGGCAACCTGAACTTCGAACAGAGTGGCCCCCGCCAAAACCATGTTGGTCGCTAGAGTTGGACGGCACCTTGCAACGCTGAAATTGAAGCGGTCACCGTACAGGCGATATAGACCCTCTTCGGAACAGAAGCGGCGATACCAATGTCCCGCCTTGCCGTGAGGGTCTAGTGCAACAATCGCGCGTTTTCCTTCTCTCCTAGAGCGCTCAATGTCCTCAAAAATGACAAGTCGACGAGCAATATCAGGGGGCGCATCGCTTCTAATCCTCGATGTGAGCGCGAGAATCAGGCCAATGACTTTTTCGACTCTTTCCACAACTGATTCTTCAAGATAGAGCTCATCGATTTCAAGCAATTGAAGATGCAATTCTCTATCCTCTGAGCGGCTAGAGCTGCCAGCGCGCCGCTTGTGGTAGAAAATGACTTGCTGCCCGGAGAGCTGGTGTTCTTTCTGATAAGAGTCGACCTCAAGCTCCTTGAGAGCCTCGACGTTCAACGCGGTCAGCATGCCAAGCTCCATCGCGAGGGGCATGATTATCCGGTCATCCACATAGGGCCATACGCCCCATCGAATGAAAAGCGTCGATAGACGCCGCATCGTGCAAATTTTTGTTAAGTTATTCCTCTGTCGATAAAAATCATCACACATCGCCAGCGCGTCGCAGGCATACTCGTTTTCAAACCTCCACAGGAGCGCTCTTGCATCCTCCTTGAGGACATAGCGTGGTTCTATACCGACGCTTTGCTCCGGGGTGAAGCCACGCCGCAATCGACTTTTAACGAGGTCGCAGGAAACCCCGTAAGCTTTTGCGGCAGCACTGATGCTCTTGTACGCGACACCTTCAATCGAGACTGCGACGGGCCTAGAACTCGTAGATGGGCGAGCTGACAAGCCGACAGCTTGACGATGGCTCCATCCGGCTCGAAGCCGAGTGGAGAGAACCGGGTACGGGACCCCAAAATGCTGCGCAGCCTCTCTCGCTGTGTAAAGTTGCCCATCTAGTTCAAGAGGCGGCAAATCGCGACTGTTTATGCGGTACGGAATGCCTAAGGCGGTCGGGGTATAACCGATAAGAACGCTGTTCGCTAAACCAATCCATCGAGCGAGTGCTGCGTTGATGACCTCTTGTTCTTCTTCATTGTAGGCGGACCTCTCTTTTGTTTCAGAGACGCCTTTGAACATCGGCGCATGATAGACGACCGTGTCGGTGACTCGCAAAGCATAGGCCATGTCCATAACTTGCCGGACAGACTTGTAGATGCTGTAGCGTGTTTTGCTCGTGAGGTCTTGAGCATTCAACCATTTGTTGAAGCGCGTTAGAGCATCCGCTTCCCAGTATGCAGATAGAAAGAAACGCCTGTCGGTCTTCAGCTCGACATAGTATGCATCGGTATCAAGAACAAACTGCAAGTATTTGTTTTTCGCATAAGCAATCGCGCTCGCCCTCGTTGTCTCGTACTCAGCTTCAAGTTGGAAGAATATCCACTTGATTTGCGCGTATGGGTCGAGAAGCGTCGGCCGAGGGGGAGTATAAAGGCGTACGGGTTCATTATGCACGATGGCCTCGCTTCTCACTGTGGCGCAGAGGTCCGAGGAATGTCTTCTCTCGAATGTGTTCAGCTTCACCGAGACGATTGATTGCGCGTCCAGCTTTTGTGAGCGCATGTAAGAGCGAGGGCGGAACCTGAGTGTAAATCTCCGTAGTGGTCAGGTCCCTATGTCCCAGCATTTGTTGAACCATCAGCATCCTGTCTTGATAGTCCTTACCCATGTCGGAGCGTAGGACCGAATACGCAGTACCATGGCGCATCCAGTGTGTTGACATCTTGTCCGCCAGGCCAACTCGGCGAACGGCATTCTTGAATTGCTTGGATGCATTTCTTTCGCCCCACCGCAGCTGGTTAGCCGTGAGGAACGCGGGCTTGTTTGGGTCGTGGATGTCCCAGTCTGGGGCGAGCTTGTACTCCGGAGTGCTGTGATATCGCTTGATTCGTTTGAGGACCGCACGTGAGATAAGGGTATTTTTTTCCGGGCTCTGGGAACCTGTCCGCATTTTTGTGGGCGAGGCGGTTGAACAGCACGTTATCCGCGCGCCTGCATAAATCGCTCTCCGAACAGGATAGCAAACTGGTTCATCGCTGATTTCCAGTCGAAGGCGGACCGCAC
>NZ_JAAGPH010000085.1:0-34315 GCF_017104705.1 Burkholderia sp. Se-20373
CCGCGCGGCCGCGTGCCGTCCGGCTGGCGGAAAGGGCTTGGGCCCGATGCTTAAAGATTAGGCGGTTTCGGCATAAAGCGCGAAGCGACGGCCGTGCCGGCCGGCTTCAGCTCGCGCCGCCGCCCCGCGCGAGCACTTCGTCGCGGTAGTCGGCCGGGCTGCGCCCGCTCCATTTGCGGAACGCGCGGTAGAACGCGCTCGGTTCCGCGAAACCGGTCGCGGCGGCGACGTCGGCGATCGTGCGCGCGGGGTCCGCCAGCGCCTCGAACGCGAGATCGCGCCGCAGCGTGTCCTTGATCGACTGGTATGCGTGGCCTTCCTGGTGCAGCTTGCGGCGCAGCGTGGCCTCGGCCACATGCAGCCGCGCGGCCATCCCGCCGGCGCCCGGCCACGCGGCGGGCGGCATCCCGCGCAGCACCGCGCGCACGCGCTGCGCGAGCGCGTTCGGGTTGCGGTACTTGACGATGAAGCTCGCCGGCGCGTTGCGCAGGAACGTCTTCAGCGTCTTCGCGTTCTGCACGACCGGCAGCGTCGCGAATTCGGGATCGAAATCGACATACGAATCGGGCTCGTTGAAACGCATGTCGTCACAGAACATCGACGGGTATTCGTGGTCGGCGGGCGGCGTGTCGCAGCGGAAGCTCGCATGCAGCAGCGGGATGCGCCGCCCGATCAGCCAGCAGGTGAGCCCGTAGACGATGATGAAATAGGTCGCGTACGTGAACATCGCAGGCGTCGCGCCGTTGTTGCGGTGCACGAAGCGCAGCCGCACGCGCTGCGGAGTCGCGTCGAGCTCCGCGTGCAGGTCGTCGAGCACGCAGTGCATGAAATTCACCGCGCGCGCCATCGCGTGCAGGCCGTCGCGCGCGGACAGCGCCGCCTGGCTCATCGCGATGAAGCTGCCGCTGCGCATCGGGTGGCGGTCCTGCCCGAAAAACTCGTCGTCGAGCGTGCGCGCGATCGCGTTCCACAGCGCGCCGTATTGCTGCGCGGACACCCGTGCGCGCGGCTGCCCGAGCAGCGCGGGCGCGATGCCCGCCTGCGCGAGCAGCGGCTCGGCCGCGACGCCGCGCCGGGTCGCGAGCGCGACGCTGTAAGCGACGAGGCTGATCGCGACGGTTCCCTTGTCTTCCTGCTTCATCCATGCCGCCGGTGTGGCAAAAACGCTCAGTGTAAATGAGCGACGCGAGCATCGAACAGTCGCGCCGGCTTGCCTACACTTGTTGCATCGAAACGCAAGGACGGTCGCGCCCGGCGGCCGCGGGAGACAGCAGCACCATGGACGAGCTTTACACCGAAGACCAGCGGATGATCCGCGACGCCGCGCGCGCGTTTGCCACCGAAATGCTGGCGCCGAACGCGGCGCAGTGGGACCACGATGCGCACCTGCCCGACGCGATCGTCGCGCAGCTCGGCGAACTCGGCCTGCTCGGGATGATCGTGCCGCAGGAGCTGGGCGGCTCGTATACGGACTACGTGGCCTACGCGCTGGCGATGGAAGAGGTCGCCGCCGGCGACGCCGCGTGCGCGACGATGATGAGCGTGCACAACTCGGTCGGCTGCGGGCCGATCCTTGGCTTCGGCACGCCGGCACAGAAGGATCGCTGGCTGGCCGACATGGCGTCCGGCCGCGTGATCGGCGCGTTCTGCCTGACCGAGCCGCACGCCGGTTCCGAGGCGAACAACCTGCGCACGCGTGCGGAGCTGCGCGACGGCAAATGGGTGCTGAACGGCGCGAAGCAGTTCGTGACCAACGGCCAGCGCGCCGGCGTGGCGATCGTTTTTGCCATGACCGACCCGGAAGCCGGCAAGCGCGGGATTTCCGCGTTCCTGGTGCCGACCGACACGCCGGGCTTCATCGTCGGCAAGCCCGAGAAGAAGATGGGCATCCGCGCGTCGGATACGTGCCCGATCACGTTCGAGAACTGCGCGATTCCGGAAGAGAACCTGCTCGGCAATCGCGGCGAAGGGCTGAAGATCGCGCTGTCGAACCTCGAAGGCGGCCGCATCGGCATCGCCGCGCAGGCGCTCGGCATCGCGCGCGCCGCGTTCGACAAGGCGCGCCGCTATGCGGGCGAGCGCGTGCAGTTCGGCAAGCCGATCGCCGAGCACCAGGCGATTCAGCAGAAACTCGCCGACATGGCCGTGCAGATCAACGCCGCGCGCCTGCTCGTGCATCACGCGGCGAAGCTGCGCACCGCCGGGCTGCCGTGCCTGTCGGAAGCGTCGCAGGCGAAGCTGTTCGCATCGGAGATGGCCGAGCGCGTGTGCTCGGACGCGATCCAGATCCACGGCGGCTACGGCTACCTGGTCGATTACGAAGTCGAGCGTCACTATCGCGACGCGCGCATCACGCAGATTTACGAAGGCACCAGCGAAGTGCAGCGGATGGTGATCGCGCGGCAGCTTTGAGCCGCGGCGGTTGCCCCGGCGACGACATCACGCAGGGCACGAGGGCAGCGCGGCGAACGCGGCACGCAACGACGTGACCGTGCGCCGCAACAGAGGCAACCGGGCATGGGCTGCAGCGCATGTCCGGTTGGACGCATGGAGACTGGAGGACACGATGACGGTACAGGCATTCCTGAACGCACGCGACTTTCTGCTGCGCCACCGCACCGACTACGACACCGCGTACCGCGAGTTCGAGTGGCCGGTGCTCGACGCGTTCAACTGGGCGCTCGACTACTTCGACCCGATGGCGCGCGGCAACGAGCAGCCCGCGCTGTGGATCGTCGACGCGGCGACGGGCACGGGCGATCCGTATTCGTTCGCGCAGATGTCCGAGCGTTCGTCGCGGATCGCGAACTGGCTGCGCTCGATCGGCGTCGTGCGCGGCGACCGGATCCTGCTGATGCTGCCGAACCGTGTCGAGCTGTGGGACGCGATGCTGGCCGCGATGAAGCTCGGCGCGATCGTGCTGCCGGCCACCACGCAACTGTCGCCCGACGACGTACGCGACCGCGTGCAGATCGGCGGCGCGAAATACGCGATCGTCGACGAGAACGAAACCGCCAAATTCGAACAGCCGGATCTCGGCCTCGTGCAGAAGATCGTCGCCGGCGCGCCGCGCGCGGGCTGGCTCGCGATGCACGACGGCTACGCGGCGAGCGCCGTATTCGAGCCGGACGCCATCACGCACGCGAACGATCCGATGCTGCTGTACTTCACGTCGGGCACGACGTCGAAGCCGAAGCTCGTCGAGCATACGCACCGTACCTACCCGGTCGGCCATCTGTCGACGATGTACTGGGTCGGCCTGCAGCCGGGCGACATCCACTGGAACATCAGCTCGCCGGGCTGGGCGAAGCACGCATGGAGCTGCTTCTTCGCGCCCTGGAACGCGCAGGCGTGCGTGTTCGCATTCAACTACGCGCGCTTCGAGCCGAAGGTGGTGCTCGATGCGCTCGTCAAATACCAGGTGACGACGCTGTGCGCGCCGCCGACCGTGTGGCGCATGCTCGTGCAGCAGCCGCTCGCGTCGTTCGACGTGAAGCTGCGCGAGATCGTCGGCGCGGGCGAGCCGCTGAATCCCGAGATCATCGAGCGCGTAAAGAAGGCGTGGGGCATCGCGATCCGCGACGGCTACGGCCAGACCGAAACGACCTGCCTGATCGGCAACTCGCCGGGCCAGCCGGTCGTCGCGGGGTCGATGGGCCGGCCGCTGCCCGGCTACCGGATCGAATTGCTCGACCCGGACGGCACGCCGGTGACCGAAGGCGAGGTCGCGCTGCCGATCGGCGCGGACGTCGCGCGCCCGGTCGGGCTGATGAAAGGCTATGCGAACAACCCCGACGCGACGGCCTACGCGATGCGCGACGGCCACTACCGCACGTCGGACATCGCGATGCGCGGCGACGACGGTTACTACGTGTACATCGGCCGCGCGGACGACGTGTTCAAGTCGTCCGACTACCGGCTGAGCCCGTTCGAACTCGAAAGCGTGCTGATCGAGCATCCGGCGATCGCCGAGGCGGCCGTCGTGCCGAGCCCCGACCCCGTGCGGCTGTCGGTGCCGAAGACCTTCATCACGCTGCGGCAGGGCTACGAGGAGAGCCCCGAACTCGCGCTGGACATCTTCCGCTTCTCGCGCGAGAAGCTCGCGCCGTACAAGCGCATTCGCCGCCTGCAGTTCGCGGAGCTGCCGAAGACGATCTCGGGGAAGATCCGCCGCGTCGAATTGCGTCGCCGCGAGATCGAGCGCGGCGACGATGCCAGTGAACGGATGCCCGGCGAATACTGGGAAGAGGATTTCGCCGCCGAACTGAAGTGAAGTGACGTGACCGCGGGCCGCGCGCGCCGCATTCCGCGGCCGCCGCCCGCAGCCGAATTGAACCGGCCGCGCGGCGATGTCGCGCTTCGCGGCCTCTGCCAGGAGATTGGATCGATGAACGCGAATTCGAAAGACGTGCCGACGGTCAAGCTGCTGATCGACGGCGCCTTCGTCGAGTCCGCCACGAACGCGTGGCGCGACATCGTCAACCCGGCGACGCAGCAGGTGCTCGCGCGCGTGCCGTTCGCGACCGTCGCGGAAGTCGACGCGGCCGTGCAGGCCGCGCACACCGCCTTCGCGACGTGGAAGAACACGCCGATCGCCGCGCGCATGCGCATCATGCTGAAGTTCCAGGATCTCGTGCGCACGAACCAGCAGCGCATCGCGAAGACGCTGACGGCCGAGCAGGGCAAGACGATTCCCGATGCCGAAGGCGACATCTTCCGCGGCCTCGAAGTGGTCGAGCACGCGTGCTCGATCGGCTCGCTGCAACTCGGCGAGTTCGCGGAGAACGTCGCGGGCGGGGTGGATACCTATACGCTGCGCCAGCCGCTCGGCGTGTGCGCGGGCATCACGCCGTTCAACTTCCCCGCGATGATTCCGCTGTGGATGTTCCCGATGGCGATCGTGTGCGGCAACACGTTCGTGCTGAAGCCGTCGGAGCAGGATCCACTGTCGACGATGGAACTCGTCGAGCTCGCGATCGAGGCCGGCGTACCGAAAGGGGTACTGAACGTCGTGCACGGCGGCAAGGAAGTCGTCGACGCGATCTGCACGCATCCGCTCGTGAAGGCGATCTCGTTCGTCGGCTCGACGGCGGTCGGCACGCACGTGTACAACCTCGGCAGCGCGCACGGCAAGCGCGTGCAGTCGATGATGGGCGCGAAGAACCACGCCGTCGTGCTGCCCGACGCGAACCGCGAGCAGGCGATCAACGCGCTCGTCGGTGCGGGCTTCGGCGCGGCCGGCCAGCGCTGCATGGCGACGTCGGTCGCGGTGCTCGTCGGCAACGCGCGCGACTGGCTGCCGGACATCGTCGAGAAGGCGAAGGCGCTGAAGGTCAATGCGGGCGCGGAAGCCGGCACGGACGTCGGGCCGGTCGTGTCGAAGGCGGCGAAGGAACGCATCCTGTCGCTGATCGACGCGGGCGTGAAGGAGGGCGCGAAGCTCGAACTCGACGGCCGCGACGTGAAGGTGAGCGGCTACGAGCAGGGCAATTTCGTCGGTCCGACGATCTTCTCGGGCGTGAAGACGAACATGTCGATCTACACGCATGAAATCTTCGGGCCCGTGCTGGTCGTGATGGAAGCCGACACGCTCGACGACGCGATCGCGCTCGTCAACGCGAATCCGTTCGGCAACGGCGTGGGCCTGTTTACGCAGAGCGGCGCGGCCGCACGCAAGTTCCAGAGCGAGATCGACATCGGCCAGGTCGGCATCAACATCCCGATCCCGGTGCCCGTGCCGTTCTTCAGCTTCACGGGGTCGCGCGGCTCGAAGCTCGGCGATCTCGGCCCGTACGGCAAGCAGGTCGTGCAGTTCTATACGCAGACCAAGACGGTCACCGCGCGCTGGTTCGACGACGACACGACGGCCGGCCCGGTGAATACGACGATCCGGCTGCATTGAGCGGCGGAGGACACGAACATGAAAATCGGTTTTATCGGCCTCGGCCACATGGGCGCGCCGATGGCGCTGAACCTGCTGAAGGCAGGCCATGAAGTACATGCGTTCGACCTGAGCGCCGATGCATTGCGCGCGCTGCAGGACGCCGGTGCACAGGTGGCCGCGTCGCCGCGCGATGCGGCATCGGGCGCGACGTTCGTCATCACGATGCTGCCGGCCGCCCCGCACGTGCGCTCCGTGCTGTCCGGCGAGAACGGCGTGCTCGCCGGCCTCGGCGCGGGCGCGACCGTGATCGATTCGAGCACGATCGACCCGGCGAGCGCGCAGGCGTTCGGCGCGCTCGTGCGCGAGCACGGCGGCGCGTTCGTCGATGCGCCCGTGTCGGGCGGTACCGGCGGCGCGGCGGCCGGCACGTTGACCTTCATGGTCGGCGGCAGCGATGCGGATTTCGAGCGCGTGAAGCCGGTGCTCGCGGGCATGGGCAAGAACATCGTCCACTGCGGCGCGACGGGGATGGGGCAGGTCGCGAAGGTCTGCAACAACCTCGTGCTCGGCATCTCGATGGCGGCCGTGTCGGAGGCGATGTCGCTCGGCGTCGCGCTCGGCATCGACCCGAAGGTGCTGGCCGGCATCGTCAACACGTCGACGGGCCGCTGCTGGAGTTCGGATACGTACAACCCGTATCCGGGCGTGATCGACACCGCGCCGTCGTCGCGCGGTTACTCGGGCGGCTTCGGCACCGACCTGATGCTGAAGGATCTCGGCCTCGCGAACGACGCGGCGAAGCAGGCCCGCCAGCCCGTCTATCTCGGCGCGCTCGCGCAGCAGCTGTACCAGACGATGAGCAGCCGCGGCGACGGCCAGCTCGATTTCTCGGCGGTGATCCGCCTGTACCAACCGGCAACGAAGAAGGACGCCTCATGATCGAACTCGACTACGTCGACGACGGCGCGATCGCGTGCGCGACGCTCAAGCGTCCGCCCGCGAACGCCTTTACTGCCGACGGGCTGCGGCAACTGCAGGAAACCGTCGCCGAACTGAATGCGAACCCGCGTGTGCGCGCGCTGGTGATCACCGGCGACGGCCCGAAGTTCTTCAGTGCGGGTGCCGATCTCAACACGTTCGCCGAAGGCGACCGCGCGGTGGCACGCGCGATGGCGTCGCGTTTCGGCACGGCGTTCGAGGCGCTGCACGACGCGCGCGTCGTGACGATCGCGGCGATCAACGGCTACGCGATGGGCGGCGGGCTCGAATGCGCGCTCGCATGCGACCTGCGGATCGCCGAGACGCATGCGCAGATGGCGCTGCCCGAGCCGTCGGTCGGCCTGCTGCCGTGCGGGCTCGGCACACAGACGCTGCCCTGGCTTGTCGGCGAAGGCTGGGCGAAGAAGATCATCCTGACGGGCGCGCGTGTCGATGCGGCCACGGCGCTGCGGATCGGCCTCGTCGAGGACGTCGTGGCGTCGGGCGCGGCACGCGACGCCGCGCTGGCGCTCGCGCGCAACGTCGCACGGCAGAGCCCGCATGCGGTCGCTTACAGCAAGGAACTGATCGGCCTCGCGCGCCGCGGCGTACCGCGCGGCGCGGCGCTCGCGGTCGAGCGCGAACGTTTCGTCGACCTGTTCGAGACGAACGATCCGCGCGAGGGCGTAGCCGCGTTCCTCGGCAAGCGCGCGCCGCAGTGGCACAACGACGGAGAGCCGCAACGATGAGCACGCCGGTGACGAATCACGACGCGTTCGCGGAGCACGCACCCGAGGTGCTGTTCCGCGTGGTGAACCGCGTGGCGCTGATCACGCTGAACCGGCCGGCCGCGCTCAATGCGCTGTCGTACCCGATGATCGGCGAGCTGGCCGCGCTGCTCGAGCGCTGCCGTCACGACGACCAGATCGTCGCGGTCGTGCTGCGCGGCGCCGGCGAGAAGGGCTTCTGCGCGGGCGGCGACGTGCGCGCGCTGTACCGGATGGTCGCGCAGCGTGAGACCTGGCTGCCGTTCTTCGTCGACGAATACCGGCTCGACTACGCGATCCACACGTTCCCGAAGCCGGTGGTCGCGCTGATGGACGGCGTGACGATGGGCGGCGGCATGGGCCTCGCGCAGGGCGCGGCGCTGCGTGTCGCGACCGAGCGCAGCAAGATCGCGATGCCGGAGACGCGCATCGGCCTCGTGCCCGACGTCGGCGCGACGCATTTCCTGTCGCGCATGCCGGCCGAACTCGAGTTGTACGTCGGGCTGACCGGCGCGATGCTGTCGGGTGCCGACGCGCTCACCGCGAAGCTCGCGGATCTGTGCGTGCCGTCCGCGTGGCTCGACACGTTCGAGACGCGCATCGAAAGCGTCAAGTGGGAAGGCGATGCGTTGCCGTTGCTGCGCAAGGTGTTCGAGCCGCCGTGCAACGTCGTGCCGCATGCGGCGCTCGACAGCCAGATGCCGTGGATCGTGCGTCACTTCGACAAGCGTTCGACCGTCGAGCGGATCGTCGCGACGCTGACGCAGGATCTCGCGCGCGAGGAGTTGTCACGCGAGCACCGTCAATGGTTGCAGGCGACGCTCGATGCGCTCACCGGCCATTCGCCGACGATGCTGTGCGTGACCCGCGAGGCATTGCTGCGCGGCCGCCAGATGACGCTGGCCGAATCGTTCCGGATGGAGCTCGGCATCGTCGCGCGCGCGATCGAGGAGGGCGACTTCTGCGAAGGCGTGCGTGCGCATCTCGTCGACAAGGATCGCAAGCCGCGCTGGGCGCCCGCGTCGCTCGTCGAGCTGCGCGCCGAACGCGTGCGGCATTTCCTGACGTCGCCGTGGAAGCTGTTCGCGCATCCGCTGGCCGATCTCGGCTCGGCGTGATGCACCGGCGCGCCCGAGCGGCGCGTCGGATTCATTTCATCTCATCCCCGTCTCGTCTCACCGTCCGATCATCGGCGGCACCGCCTGCGCGAGCGCGTCGATCACGCAGCGCGTCTTGCGCGGCAGGTAGCGCGTCTTCGGCCAGATCGCGTGGATATCGCCTTCGCAGACGAAGCAGCGGTCGAGCACGACCGTCATCTCGCCGCGCTTCACGTAATGATCGAGCAGCCAGCTCGGCAACCACGCGATCCCGAACCCCGACGCCCCGGCCGCCGCGATCGCCTGCACGTCGTCGAAACTGAGCTGGTGCGGCATGTCGACCCGCACCGTCGAGCCGTCCAGCGCACGCAAGTCCCACGGTTGAACCACGCCCGAGCGTGAATACGCGATCGTCCGGTGGTCCTTCAGGTCGTCGAGCGTCTTCGGCATCCCGTAGCGGGCGAGATACGACGGCGCCGCACCGAGGCTGCCGTATTGCGTGCCGAGCCGCCGCACCGCGAGGCTCGTGCTGTCCGCGAGCGTGCCGATCCGCACCGCGAGGTCGATGCCTTCCTCGACGAGATCGACGAAACGGTCGGTGATCGACACGTCGATCCGCAAATGCGGATAGGTGCGCGCGAGATCGAGCACGATGGGCGTCACGCAGTGGTGCCCGAACGCGAGCGGCACGCTCAGGCGCAGCTTGCCGCGCGGCTCGTTGCGGCCGCAGTCGAGGTCGGCTTCGGCCGCCTCCAGCTCCGCGAGCGCGCGCGCGCAGCGGTCGTAGTACGCCTGGCCGTCGTCGGTCAGGCTCTGGCTGCGCGTCGTGCGCTGCAGCAGCCGCGCGCCGAGCCGCTTCTCGAGTCGCGCGATCGCCTTGCCGACGGCCGAACGCGTCATGTCGAGCCGCTCCGCGGCAAGCGCGAAGCTGCCCGATTCCACTACCTGGACGAAGGTCGTCACACCGTCGAGTCTGTCGGTCATGGGCGGGATTGAGTCCTGTGATTCCCCAGTCTTGAGAAATGCGCGCGTCAATGGGGATGAAAATTCTCACTATAGTACCGATTCCTGTCCAGCGTGCGTCGCCGGCCGCACGCGGAGCATCCCTCTTACCTGGAGGCGCGCGGCCCGTTGCCGGGCCGCGGCGCAATACGCATGACGCAATCCGACTCCCGCAGGAATGCGGTCGCACTCGCGGCCGTCTGTCTCACGTCGCTGATGTTCGGCCTCGAAATCTCGAGCGTGCCGGTGATCCTGCCGACGCTCGAACACGTGCTGCACGGCGATTTCAACGGCATGCAGTGGATCATGAATGCGTACACGATCGCGTGCACGACCGTGCTGATGGCGGCCGGCACGCTTGCCGACCGGTTCGGCCGCAAGCGCGTGTACGTGATCGGCACCGTGCTGTTCGGCGCGACGTCGCTGCTGTGCGGGCTCGCGCCGAACGTGCCGGTGCTCGTCGCGGGCCGGCTGTTGCAGGGCGCGAGCGGCGGCGCGATGCTGATCTGCCAGATTGCGGTGCTGTCGCACCAGTTCCGCGAGGGCCGCGAGCGCGGCCGCGCATTCGGGATCTGGGGGATCGTGTTCGGCATCGGGCTCGGGTTCGGGCCGATCGTCGGCGGCGCGATCGTCGCGCTGGCAAGCTGGCCGTGGGTGTTCCTCGTCCATGCACCGCTCGCGGCCGTCGCGCTCGTGCTGATCGGCGGCGCGGTGCAGGAGTCGCACGATCCGCACGCGGGCAAGCTCGACGTGGCGGGCATCGTCACGCTGTCGCTCGCGGTGCTCGGCCTGGCCTTCTACATCACGCAAAGCGCCGAACTCGGGCTGACGAGCGCCGCCGGCCTCGGCGTGCTCGGCGCGACCGTGCTGGCGCTGGCCGGCTTCTTCATCGCGGAACGCGCCAGTGCGCGGCCGATGTTCGATTTCTCGGTGTTCCGGATTCGCGCGTTCACCGGCGCGATCTTCGGCTCGATGGGGATGAACTTCAGCTTCTGGCCGTTCATGATCTACCTGCCGATCTGGTTCCAGGTCGCGCTCGGCTACGACAGCGTGACGGCCGGCCTCGCGTTGCTCGCATACACGTTGCCGACGTTGGTCGCGCCGCCATTCGGCGAACGGCTCGCGTTGCGCTACGGGCCGGGCGTCGTGATCCCGGGCGGCCTGTTCACGATCGCCGCGGGGTTCGCGCTGATGCGGATCGGCAGCGCGGCCGACCACGCCAGCTGGATCACGATGCTGCCCGGCTGCGTGATCGCCGGCATCGGGCTCGGGCTCACGAACACGCCCGTGACCAACACGACGACGGGCGCGGTGCCGAGCTCGCGGGCCGGGATGGCGTCGGGCATCGACATGAGCGCCCGGATGATCTCGCTCGCGCTGAACATCGCGGCGATGGGCTTCGTGCTGGTCGCGGGGATCGTCGCGAGCCTGAAGGGCGGCGTCGCGGGCACGATCGGCGACGCGGCGCTGCGCCGGCTCGCGCAGGAGATTGCGTCGGGCCGTACGGACGGGCTGCACGAGATCGCACCGGCGCTCGCGCAGGCCGACCCGAGCGGCGCGGTGCTGCACGCGGCGCTCGTGCACGGGTTCGGCTGGGTGATGGTGTACGGCGCGGCGGGCGTGGCCGTGCTCGCGACGGCGAGCGCGGTGGCGTTCGCGCCGGCCCGACGCAGAGCGCCCGTGTGTGAATGACACCGCGCCTGATCGGCGCGGCCGGCCCGGTGCGCGCTTCGGTCAGGACATCCCGCCGCCGAGCGCGCGGTACAGCGTCATCTGGTTGTTGAGCCGGTTCAGGCGCGTCAGTTCGTCGGCGCTTTGCGCGTCGCGCA
This sequence comes from Burkholderia sp. Se-20373, assembly GCF_017104705.1. NCBI lineage: Bacteria > Pseudomonadati > Pseudomonadota > Betaproteobacteria > Burkholderiales > Burkholderiaceae > Burkholderia > Burkholderia sp. Se-20373. The sequence continues at coordinate 11,558 of NZ_JAAGPH010000085.1, forward strand.
GCCGCTGCTGCTGGTCGAGCCACGGCTGCACGGCGGTCGCGCCGGCCGCGAAGCGCGCGGCGGCCAGCTGTTCGGCGCGCTGCGCCTGGGCCAGCGACAGCGCGCGCTGCTCGGCTTCGCGTTCGAGCTGCACACGCGCCGACAGCGCGTTCTCGACTTCCGCGAGCGCCGTGTAGAGCTTCTGGCGGAACCCGACGACGGCTTCCTCGTACTGCGACTTCGACACCTTGATCTGCAACTGCATCGTGTTCCACTGGATGAACGGCAGTGCCAGGCCGAGCCCGAGCGTGCCGACCGGATTCGTCAGCACGCGCTCGAGGCTCGTGCTCGACGTGCCGGCCTGCCCGGTCAGCGTGAAGGTCGGATAGAAGCTCGTGCGCGTTGCGTCGACTCGCGCGAGCGACTCGCGCAGCCGGAATTCCGCCGCGCGCAGGTCGGGACGCCGGCCGAGCAGGCTCGCGGGCAGGCCGGCCACGACTTCCGGCGGCGCCGCGACGGGCAGTGCCGACGGTTCGGCCGCGCGCTGCTGCGGCGGCCGGTCGAACAGGATCGCGAGCGCGTGGCGATTCTCGGTGCGCTGCTGGATCAGTTGCGTCTGCGCGGCGCGTTGCGCGGCGAGGCTCTGTTCGGCCTGCGCGAGATCGAGCCCCGACACGGCGCCGGCCGTGTGCCGCGACCGGACGACCGCCACCGTGCGGACCGCATACGCGATGTTCGCGTCGCCGAGCGCGATCTGCCGGTTCAGATAGCCGATCTGCCAGTACAGCGATGCCGTCGTGCCGATCAGCGACAGCCGCGCGGCCTCGAGATCGGCGGCCGTCGCGTCCGCTTCCCAGCGTGCGGCGTCGCGCAGCGCGGCCAGCCGGCCCCACAGGTCGATTTCATAGCTGAGCGAGCCGGTCACGCCGCTCGTCCGGCTCATCTGGTGCGTATCGAGCGTGCGCGACATGGCGCCATTCGCACCGAGCGACACGGTCGGCGTCAGGTTCGTATCCGCGAGCCCGGCCTGCAGTTGCGCGCGGTATACGCGGATCGCCGCGATCGCGAGGTCGTTGTTGGCGCGCAGTGCGTCGTCGATCAGCGCATCGAGTTGCGGATCGCCGAAGCTGCGCCACCAGTCGCGTGAGGTGGCCGGTGCATTGGCGGAAACCGGTGCCTCCCAGTTCGCGGGCATCGCGACGGCGGGCAGCGGTTCGTGGCGCACGCCCGCGCAGCCGGCGAGCAGGGCTGCCGCGCATGCGAATGCGCCCAGGCGGTGACGGGGTGAGGAATGCGTCATGGCAGGTCTTTCTTCAATCGCGCGCGAGCGCATCGATCGGATCGAGCCGCGATGCGTTGCGCGCGGGCATGAAACCGAAAATCACACCGGTGAGCGTCGAGCAGACGAATGCGGTCGCGATCGCGCCGGCCGAGAACACCATCTTCCACTGCGCGACGAACATCGAGAACAGCGCGCCGAGCCCGAACGACAACGCGATGCCGATCGTGCCGCCGAGCAGGCAGACGAGCACGGCCTCGACGAGAAACTGCTGCAGGATGTCGGACTGGCGCGCGCCGACCGCCATCCGGATGCCGATTTCGCGCGTGCGCTCGGTGACCGACACCAGCATGATGTTCATCACGCCGATCCCGCCGACGACGAGCGAGATCACCGCGATCAGCGACAGCAGCAACGTGAGCGACTGGCCGGTCTTCTCGACGGTCTTCACCACGCTGTCCATGTTGTACGTGAAGAAGTCCTTGCGGCCGTGGCGCTGCGTCATCAGCTTTTCGAGGCTTTTCTCGGCGGCGGCGCTCGGCTGCCCGTCGCGCACGCGCACGGTGATGCTGTCGAGATAGCGCTGACCGAACAGGCGCCCGCTCGCGGTGGTGTACGGCACCCACACGTTCAGGCTCTTCATGCTGCCGAACGCGCTCTTCTTGTCGGCCGTCACGCCGATCACGACGCACGGCACGTTGTCGACCAGGATCACTTCGCCGATCGGGTTGCGCGTCGCGCCGAACAGCTTGCGCCGCGTGTTCTGGTCGATCACGGCCACCTGCACCTGGCGGCGCACCGCGTCCTCGTCGAACGCGACCCCCAGCGCGAAGCGCATCCCGCGCGCCTGGAAGAAGCGGTCGCCGACGCCGCTCACGAGCGCGTTCACGTCGACGTTGCGGTAGCGCAGCAGCAGCGTGCGCGACGTTTCGGGTGTCGCGCTGTCGACGTACGGCTGCTCGGCGAGCGCGGCGACGTCGGCGGGCACGAGCGTCTGGATCGCGTCGGCGCGGCTGTCGCCCCAGTCGGTGCCCGGATAGAGGTTGATCGTATTCGTGCCGATGCTGCCGATCTCGTCGAGCATGTAGCGCTTCGCGCCTTCGCCGATCGCGACGATCGACACGACCGACGTGATGCCGATGATGATGCCGAGCATCGTCAGCAGCGTGCGCAGCCGGTGCGACACGAGCGCGATCCATGCCATCCGGCACGCTTCGGCGAAGCGGCCGGAGCCGGCCGCGAAGCGTCGCGTGCGGGTGCCGGGTTCGGTATCGGGATGCGCATCGATGTCGACCGGTGCGGGCGGTGGCGGTGGCGTGTCGTGGCGATCGCGGGCGGGTAGCGCGCTGGCTTCCGCTTCTGCCGCTTCTGCCGTATCGGCCGCGTCCACGCCCGCTTCCGCGAGGGCTTCCGCATGGTGTCGATTCGGCCGGTCGGCGACGATCTCGCCGTCGCTGATCTCGATGATGCGCTTCGCATGGCGCGCGACGGCCTGGTCGTGCGTGACGATGACGATCGTATGGCCGAGCGCGTTCAGCTCGTGCAGGATGCGGATCACGTCCTGGCCGCTTTTCGTGTCGAGCGCGCCGGTCGGTTCGTCGGCGAGGATCACCTGGCCGCCGTTCATCAGCGCACGCGCGATGCTCACGCGCTGCTGCTGGCCGCCGGACAGTTGCCCGGGGCGATGGTGCGCACGATCCGCGAGCCCGAGACGCGCGAGCAGTTCGCGTGCGCGTGCGTGCCGCTCGGCGCGCGGCGTGCCGGCGTAGATCGCCGGCATTTCGAGGTTCGCGACGGCATCGACGTGCGGCAGCAGGTGGTAGCGCTGGAACACGAAGCCGAAGTGTTCGCGGCGCAGTTGCGCGAGCTCGTCGCTGTCGAGCATGTGCGTGTCGCGGCCGCCGACCGTGTAGGTGCCTTCGCTCGGATGATCGAGGCAGCCGAGGATGTTCATCAGCGTCGACTTCCCGGAGCCCGACGCGCCGACGATCGCGACGATCTCGCCCGCGTGGATCGACAGGTTGACGTTGTTCAGGACAACGACATCCTTGTCGCCGGCCGGAAAGCGTCGTGTAACGGCAGCGAGTTTCAGCAGGGGCTGGCTCATCGTCACACCACGTCGGCCAGCGGTGCGTGGTCGTCGCCGGCCGCGTCGCCGATCACGACGCGTTCGCCGTCCTTCAGGCCGGCCAGGACCTCGACGCGCACGTTGTTGTTGATGCCGATGCGGACGTTGCGCGTTTCCGTGCTGCCGTCGGCGCGCAGCACGCGCACCGCGTAGGAGCCGTCCTTGCGTTTTTCGCCGAGCGCGGCGGCCGGAATGCTGAGCGCGTTGCGTGCGTTGCCGAGCACGATGCTGACTTGCGCGGTCATCGAGATGCGCAGCCGATGCTCGGGATTCGGCACTTCGAACAGCGCGTTGTAGAACACGGCCGAGTTCGGCTTCGAGCCGCCGCCGGCACCGCCACCGAGCGGGCTCTGCGCTTCGGCGTAGTTCTGCGGCGCCGGCTCGATCGCGCGCAGCTTGCCGTAGTGGCGCTTGTCCGGTTCGCCGAGGATCGTGAAATACGCGGTCTGGCCGGCATGCACGCGGATCACGTCGGCTTCCGACACCTGAGCCTTCACGGTCATCGTGTCGAGATCCGCGAGCTTCAGGATCACCGGCGCCTGCTGTTGCGCGATCACAGTCTGGCCTTCCTGCGTGACGACCGCGACGACCTCGCCGTCGATCGGCGCGACGATGCGCGTGTAGCCGAGGTTGGCTTGCGCGGTCTCGATCTGGATGCGGGCCGAACGGATCTGCGCGGCGAGCGATGCGAGGGTCGCGCGCTGCACGTCGAGCGTCGCGCGTGCGGCCTCGAACGATTCGCGCGAGGTCGCATCGTCGGGCAGCATCGCCTGCTGGCGCTTGAACGCGAGTTCCGCCTGCGTCAGTTGCGCGGCGGTCGATTGCTGCTGCGCGCGCAGGCTTTCTTCGCTGGCGCGCGCCTGGCGCAACGCGTTTTCCGAAATCACGGGATCGATCTCGGCGAGCCACTGGCCCTTCGTGACCTTGTCGCCGAGCTTCACCTTCAGCGATTTCAGCTGCCCCGACACCTGCGCGCCGACGTCGACCTGCCGGAACGCCTGCAGCGCACCGGTCGCCAGCACGGCGTTCTCGAGATCGCCGCGCGAGACGGGCGCGGACAGGTATTGCGGATGCTTGTCGGGCGCGCACGCCTTCAACGTGACGCCGGCGGCGATCGCCGCGATGGCGAGGGTAGCCAGCACGATGCGCCGGCGGCGATGGGTCTTCTGTGTCATGAACGTGCGGCGAGGATGAGGCGGTGCCGGCGATGCGTGCGGCCGGGCGGGACGATCCGGTCGGTGTCGCCTGTCGGGCAGGTTGTCCGCGACGGCATCCGCGTACGCATCGCGCGGGCGTGCCGAGTCGAATCAGCCGCTCATGGTAAGCGAGGACATCACGCCAAATCGTGTGGAAATTGTGCTGAATTGTGCGAACGCCGCACGGGAGCGGGAGCCGGGCGGTGTCATTGCTACGGTCCGGGCGCGCGTCGGGCGAAGTCCCGTGCGCGTGTTGCGCCGTCGAGGCCATGGATCGAGCGGCCCAGGTGGCGGAAGCCTTCGAAGAAGGCCGGGTCGTCGTAGAGGCTCCGCGTCATGCACCGGGCCTCGTGCGGGCAGGGGCGCGCGGTGCCGCATGCCCGATCGCGCGAGCTTACGCGCGCTGCCCGCCTGAGTCGATCCGGCGTTGCGTGTCCGCGTCGACGATCTCGCGGATCGCGCTGAACAGCGGCGCGGCGTCGGTATAGCGGCGGCCGTAGCCGAGATTGAACGCGTAGTCGAAATCGGGCGGGTTGCTGCCCTGGTTGTGCTGCAGGATCGTCTCGAGCTTGTCGAGCGCCTTCGCCGCGCGTGCTTCCGGCGTTCCCGCCGCCTCGTATTCATCCCACAGCGCGACGATTTCGTCGCGCCGCGCGGGATCGAGCGGGGCGGTCAGCGTCAGCAGGTCGTCGCGTTCTTGCACGCTTTTGTCGGGGTGCGCGGCTTGTTCGATCGCGGGAATGTCGCCGTGCAGCGCCTCGCCGAGATCGTGGACGACGCACAGCTTCAACAGCTTGAGCGTATCGATGCCGGGCAGCGCGTCGGCGAACACGAGCGCCATCAGGCACAGCCGCCAGCTGTGCTCGGCCGTGCTTTCCGCGCGCCCGGCCGACGTGTGGCCGCTGCGCAGCACATCCTTCAGGCGTTCGGCTTCGCGCAGGAAAGCGAGCCGTGCGTGGATCGTATCGGGGGTCATGGTCGGCGTCCTTGCGATGAGCCGTCTAGCGTAGTGCGGGTGGGCGCGGGTCGTCCACGCATGAAATATGCGTGGCGGGGGCGCTTTGCCGCGCCGCTACTTCACAAAGAGTCCGGCCCAGCAGAACAGCACGAAAAAGCCCGTTTGAATACCGACGATCAGGCGGAACAGCCAGGGGCTGCTGCGGCGCGCCACCCGCCTGCCGCCGGCGTTGGCCACACCCGAGCGAAGCGCGACCAGCACGGCCGCGCCCGTATAGAGCATGAACGCGACGATCACGAGTTCTCGCATGACAAGCGTCGACATGTGGCATGTCCCCTGGGCGTGCTGCCATTCACGTTGGTATTTGTTGCGTGGCATGCCGGACACGTTGAAGGCTGCCGCACCGTTACCGGCATGCGGTGCTTCATCGCGACCGGCAATCACGCATCCTGAAGCGTCTCCACGAGCCGTACGGCCGAGCCGTCCGACAGCGTCATCCGCGTCCACCGGCACATGCTGCCGCGGATCGGTACGACGCGCGACGCATTCGCACCGGTGTCGAATTCGACGCTCGGCGGCCCCGCGTGGTCATGCCAGCCGAGCGTGTCGAGCGCGGTTTCCATGCGGACGATCTCCGGCGTTGCGTAGCGCCACAGCGACGTGCCGAGCAGCATCGACAGCGGCTGCGAGAATTCGGCCGCGCGCGCCGGAGAAGACGCGAGCAGGCGGTGCGTGAGGTCGCACACGAGATGCATGCGGCCCGCGCTGCCCGCGACGAGCCGCGCGAGCGCGTGATCGCCGGCCGAATCGAGGCGCGCGGCGAGCAGCCGCTCGGCGGTCGCGCGCTCGTCGGGCGACATCTGCTGGCGGCCGGCTTCCCAGCGGGAGATCGTCGATTGCGCGACGCCGAACAGCTCGGCCGCATGGTTTTGCTTGACGCGATGCAGCGCGCGCCAGCGCTTGAGTTGCGGGCCGAGCGGCGGGGCGTGAAGCGGTGGGGCGGTCATCGTGGTGCTCCTGTTGCGCTCGTACCGCACGCCTTTACATGATCCGGATGCCGCCGTTTGCGTTGATCGCAATTGCCGCGAACGGCAAGAGCACGATGCCGCCCAGCACGAGCACGCCGTCGGCGGCAACCGTGACCGGCGTGGCGAGAATCCGCAGCCCCATGCCGAGCGCGGACGGCGATTGCCTGATGTAGACCGAGTACGGCCGGTTGAACGGCTGCGTGCTCGTCTTGTACTTTTCGACGAACCCTTCCGTCGAATAACGCTTGCCGCTGATGTCGCCTTCGAGCACGAGGCCGGCCTGCGCGGCGGTGAAGCCGTCGGCGGCGGCCGCCTGCCGATCGTCGTCCGACGCGTCCTTCGGCAGCACGATCCGGTATTGGCCCGTGATGCTGCCGCCGCTCGCATGAAAGGCGGCGAACGTCGTGCGCAGCGATTTCCGGTAACCGGACATCAGGACCGGCCGCAACTGCGCCGGCAGATCGAAGATGTAATGGTAGTCCGTGCCCAGGACGACGAGCTTCTTGCCGTCCTCGGTCATCATGAATCCGGACACGTGCTCGCTGTATCCGTCTTCCTTGTACAGCTTCGGCGTGAAGCAGCCCGACAGCGCGAGGCTGCTGGCGGCCACGCCGGCGGCCAGCAGGCGCCGGCGCGTGATCGATACGTTCATTGTTGTTGTCCCGTCTGTGCGGTTCGGTTCAGTTCAGTTCAGTTCAGTTCAGTGGCTTTCGCCCTCGGAGCCCGGATTCTCGCGTATCTGCCGCGCGTTGTCGAACGGGAAATCTGCCACGGCAGCGGTCGAAGGCCCCTGCCCGTGCCGTGCCGACAACGTTGTCGTCGCCGCTTTCAACCGTCTCCGCCATATCTTATTATTCGGCCAGTGCGGACGTATACCGGCCACCCACGGTCATGTCGAGGCATGACGCGCCGGTACGAATTACCGCCTTTCGGCCGGCACTCTGCACGAGGCACGGTCGAAACGACAGGACACGCGTGACCCGCGCGTATCCCAAAAAATGACGAGAGCGCGCGATGGTACGACTGGTCTTGCTGCTGCTGGGCATCGAATACTTGCGCACGCGCTGGCGCGGGCTGACCGTGCTCGGCTGGGTGTGGGTCGCCGCGGGCGTCGTGATCTTCGTCGATGCGCTCGACGGCGCGCTGCACTTCCCGATCCAGATCTTTGCGTGGCTGTTCCTGATCGAGGGGCTCGCGACGCTTGCCGTGGCCGGCAGCGGCGTCGGCGGGCAGCGCATCCTGCGCTACGTGAAGGGGATCGTGGTCGTGGTCGCCGCCGGGCTCGTGTTCGCGGGGCATCACCATGGCCATTTCCTGCTGTCGATGATCTTCGGCACGCTGTTCCTCGTCGACGGGCTGCTGCAGTGCACGGCAGCGTGGATGGTGCGCTATCGCCGCTGGAACGTTGCATTCGCGTGGGGCGTCGTCGAGATCCTGCTGGCCATCTTCTTCTATCAGCCGTACCCGACGCACTACGTGGGCACCGTGCCGTACTGCCTCGGGCTGCTGCTGATGTTCGGCGGGATGCACATGCTGAGCCTCGCCGCGCGCGTGCGGCGGCTGACGCGCAATCCGGCGTTCGCGACGTCGCCGGCGCTCGCGCCGGATCTCGACGATGCGCGCGACCGGCCGCATTTCGCGCAATCCGAATGGGACGGCCCGCCGGCCGACGGCGAGCATGCGCTCACCGTGCACGTGTGGACGCCGACCGGCACGTCGAAGGCCGAAGCGCAGCGCTATCCGGTGATCGACCGCTATATCGCGGCCGTGGACGTCAACGGCGTGATCTCGACCGGGCACGCGGCGCTGGAGTCGCCGGAGGGCGTCTATATCAGCCTGTATCCGGGTGTCGAAATCGATCGTTCTCCGGACGAATTCACGCGCATCCTGCGCGCGACGCGTGAGAACGACGTACCGGGTCTGTTCCAGCCCGACTACGCGACCGAGTCGACGGCGTGGTGCCCGTCGACCGTGCGCGTGCGGATCCGCAACTACGATCCGTCGAAGCTGGATGCCTTCTGGACGTCGTACCGGCAGGACCTGACCTACAACCTCACGCACCGCAATTGCTCGAGCACGGTGTCGAACGCGCTCGAAGCCGCGCTCGACGGCGCGGTGTGGCGGCTGAAGGGCGCGCGGGCCGGGTGGGGCGCGTTCGTGCGGCTGCTGCTCACGCCCGAGCTGTGGGTCGCCGCGCAGATCCGCAAGCGGGCCGTGACGATGGCGTGGACGCCCGGGCTCACGCTCGACTATGCGCGCGCGCTCAGCATGCTCGCCGACCCGCGGCCGTTCGCGTGGTGGAAGGTCGCGCGCTCGGCCGTGAAGGCGATCGTGACGTCGCGCCGCACGTGGCGCGAGCAGGACCACGCGGCGCTGTCGCCCGGCGGATCGGAGGCGGCGTCGATGAAGTGATCGCGTGCCGCCGGACGCGGGCCCGGCGTCACTGCGGCCGCCACCGCGCGGCCGCGCGAGGTTGCCCGCTACGAGACCCCCCCTACGCAAACAACAATGAACAAGACGAGAGCATTCCGCATCCTGATTCCCGCCGCGCTGGCGCTGACGAGCGCCGGCTTCGCGCTGGCAAGCGCGGACGAAGTGCCGCGCATGAGCAACGACGTGTATCGCACGTCGGTGTCGTTCTGCTCGAACGTCGCGGCCGCCGAGAAGATCGCGTGCCAGGGCGACATGATCGCCGCGGGCAGCCGGATCGTCGCGGCGATCGGCGGCCTGCCGCCGGCATCCGCCACGTCGATCGACGAAGGCGCGCGCAACAAGCTGCCGGCGGCGGAGCGCAAGGGGCTCGCGCCGGTCGAGCCGGGCGCGATCGACAAGGACGACGACCTCGCCGGTCTTGCCGGCATGGTGCGTCTGTGCGACGTCTACGAATCCGAACCGGCATCGCGCGCGCGGCATCACGCGGCGCTGAAGCAGCAGGCGCCGGACGCCGCACCGCGCGTCGAGGCGTTGCTGGCCGATGCGTCGACGGCGGCGCGCCAGCGCGTCAGCATCGGCGTGTGGCAGATCCTCGCGCTCGAAGGCCCCGAATCGATCACGCGCGCGTGCACGCAACTGGGCGCCGGGTCGTGACGAAAGGCGTGCCGTGCGCGTGCGCGAGCCGGCGTCGATAGGTGCTGTGTACGCGACGATGCCGGACGATCAGTCGCTCCCGATCGCGGCCGGCCTGATCCGCACCGGCTTGCCCAGCGTGCGTGCGACCGGCGAGGCCTGCGTCGCATCGCGCACGAGTGCTTGCTGCGCGTGCGACAGCGGTGCAGCGAAGCGTAGCGCGATGTCGAAGCCGGTTTCGTGATCGAGGCGATCGATGACCACGTCCACCGTGCAGGCGGGCAGCGTCATGCCCGCGCGTTCCGCGGCCATATCGATCGACAGGCAGACGCACGCGGCGAGGGCGCTTTCGAGCAGCTCGTGCGGCCGCATGCCCGCGTCGCCGCCTTTGCCTGCCTTGTGCGTATCCGCGCGCACGACGCTGCGCCCGTTCCCGATCTCGACGCAGTATGGCTTGCCCAGCCGGGTCGCAGTCACCATGGGGATGTTCCGTGCAGGATGAAGGTGGCGACAGCGTACGCGGGCGCCGGGTGCCGGGGAAGGCAACCGCCGGTACCGGTACCGGTCGTAACAGCCTTGGCGGCGCGCGGCGATCCGGGCGACGTTGGTCGTTTCAGTGCATGGCGTGCATCTGCGCCGCACCGCGAATTCTTTCGTCCACCTTCACATTCGTGCCATGTTGCGTCGGCAACAATCGCGGACAGACATTCGACAACCTTGCGGCGCATCCCGCGACCGCAAGCCTTTTCCGAGGAAACGCCATGCACAAGACGCTCGCCCGCGCCGCTGCCGCACTCGCCGTCGCTTCCGCTTCACTGCACGCCACCGCGCAGACCAGCTACGACTACCTGTTGCTCGCCGCGTCGTGGGAGCCCGGCTTCTGCGCGTCGCACGACACGCCCGAATGCACGAACCTCGCCGGCACGTACGCGGCGACGAGCCTGTCGCTGCATGGCCTGTGGCCGAACAACTACGACGGCAACCAGCCGTTCTACTGCGGCGTGCCGCAGAACGACATCGACCTCGACAACGCGCACCAGTGGTGCAGCATGGATGCGTACCCGATCAGCAGCGCGACCCGCAACACGCTGTTGACGTACATGCCGGGCGTCGCGTCGTGCCTCGACAAGCACGAGTGGTTCAAGCACGGCACCTGCTCGAATTCGGCATCGCCCGATGCGTACTGGAACCAGGCATCCGGCATGATCAGCCGGCTCGGCAACACATCGTTCAACGCGTTCCTGCAGGCGAACGCGGGCAAGACGGTCACGCGCAACCAGTTGCTGTCGGCGTTCGAAGGCGCGTTCGGCAGCAACACGCGTAGCGCGGTGTCGCTGAAGTGCACGAAGACGAATGGCGTCAGCTACTTCACCGAAGCGTGGATCGCGGTGAAGACCAATGCGACCACGCAGTTCCCGAGCGCCGCCTCGCTCGTGACGGACGGCAATACGCAGGGCACGTGCCCGACGTCGGGCGTGTATATCGCGAAGTAACGGGGAAGGAAGGGGCGGTGCGCGCGACATCGTGGGCGCCGTCGCCCGTCACGACGAGGCAGGAGACGAGCCGCAGCCCTGGCCGAACCATCGCATCGCTGCATTTGCCGCTTCGTCGGCATTCGACGCATCGTCACCGGCCCACGCGACGACACCGTCGGGCCGCACGAGCACGGCGCGCAGGCCCAGCCGGTCGTTCGCATCACTCGCGAGATATGCGATCCGGTGGCGCCAGCGGGTGGCGAGTGCCTGAAACGGCTTTCCTTCATCGAAGTCCAGCAGCACACCCTTGCCGTGCCTGACGTGTTCGCCGAGCCGCGTTCCGTCGGCCAGTTCGAAGTCCGGAACACTGCGCCCCACGAGCGGATGGGCGCCGCCGAGATCGTACGCAACGGACACCCCCCACACGCGTTCGGCGAAGTACGTCGCACCGTCGCGCGTGTCGACCAGATCGCGGACGATCGCCTCGAGCGCGCGCGAACTCCGGGCCGGCCGCATCAGCGCGACCTGCGCGCGTGACCAGTCGAGTACGCGGGCGCCCACCGGATGCCGCTCGTCCGCATAGCTGTCGAGCAGGTCGGCCGGCGCGTCGCCGCGGATCGTGGCGGCCAGCTTCCAGCCGAGATTCATCGCGTCGCCGAGCCCGAGGTTGAGCCCCTGGCCGCCGAGCGGCGAGTGGATATGCGCGGCGTCGCCCGCGAGCAGCACGCGGCCGTTGCGATAGGTGGTCGCCTGGCACGCGCGGTCCGTCCACGTGCTGGCGAGCTTCAGCGCCGTCAGCGTGACGCCGGTGCCGGACACGCGACGCAGCACCGCCTGAGCATGGTCGAGCGTGACCGGCCCGCTCCTGTGGAACGCGCCACCGTCGAATTCGACCATCGCGATCGTCCCGGGCGGCGTGTACGTATACATGCCGGTTGCTGTGTAGTGACGGCCGGGCGGCAGCGTGCCGGGATCGGCGAGTTCGATCTCGATCGAATAGCCGGTGAATTCGGGATCGGTGCCGGCGAACGTGAAGCCACCCGCCTTGCGGATCGTGCTGCGGCCGCCGTCGCAGCCGACGAGCCAGCGTCCGCGCCACGTGGTGCCGCCTGCGTGCAGCGTTACCGCATCGTCCTCGTCCGACTGGTCGAAGCCCTCGACGCGGATGCCGCGCCGGATCTCGACGCCCGTCGCGCTCGCGCGGGTGGCCAGCGCGGATTCGACGCGTTCGAGATCGGTCGCCATGTGAGTGCCGGCCGGGCCGGGCAGACGGTACGGCCATTGGGACGCATCGATGCGGTCGTGGAAGAACGGGATCCCGGCGAAATGGCCGCCCGGCCGGCGCGACTGCTTCATCCAGTGCGCGGTGTCGTACGCACCGGACGGCATCGCGATGTCGTCGAGCAGGCCGCGACGGTAGAACGCTTCGAGGGTGGGCGCCGACAAGCCGCGCATGCCGAACGGCAGCCGCTTCAGCGGGGAGGCCGGATCGCCGGCCTGCTCGACCACCAGTACCGACAGGCCGGCAACGCGCAACTCGCAGGCGAGGAACAGGCCGACCGGGCCGGCTCCGGCAATCACGACATCATGGGTGACGGGCTGAGTCATCGAGGGCTCTGTTTCCGGCCGGGGCGGGCCGGTGGCGGTAGGAAGGGGGCACCTGACAGGCGTCACGCCCGTGCCAGGGAAGTTTATGGAACGCTGTTCCATTGCGAGATATTGGAACGATGTTCCAGATGTGTCAAGCTACCGCGCATGGCAACCCAAAACCGAACCGAGCGGCGCGCCGACGCGCTGTCGAAAGAGCGGATCGTCGACGCCGCGATCGAAATCCTCGACACAGAAGGCGAGGGCGCGCTGACGTTTCGCGCGCTTGCCGCGTACCTGGCGACCGGGAGCGGCGCGATCTACTGGCATGTCGCCGACAAGCACGACCTGCTCGCGGCGGCGGCGGATCGAGTGATCGCGGGTGCGATGGCGGATGAGTCGACGGCGCCTAGCGGCGATGCGGCGGAGGCGATCCGTCGCGTTGCGTTGCGTCTGTTCGATGCGTTCAGCGCGCATCCGTGGGTGGGCGCGCAGTTGTTCCGCGCGCCGTGGCAGGACGCGGTGCTGCGGATTCTCGAAAGCGTCGGCGCGCATCTGCAGGCGCTGGGCGTGCCCGAACCCGCGCAATTCAACGCGGCATCTGCGCTGATGCACTACATCTTCGGGCTGGCCGGCCAATACGCGGCGGGCGCCCGTCTGCATTCGCGCGATCCGGCGCAGCCGGAGATCGTGGCGACCGTCGCCGACCGGTGGACGCAACTCGATCCGGCGGCGTATCCGTTCGTGCACAAGGTGGTGGCGCAACTGGCCGCGCACGACGAGCGCGAGCAGTTCGTCGCCGGCATCGACCTCATCCTGAAGGGAATCGGCGTGGCCCGGTAGTCGTCATCCCGCGGGCCGATTCGGGTCAAGCCGCTGGCCTGTCGCGCTCGCGCGACCGCTCGTTTACTCGAGCAGCCGCAACGCGTCCGCGAGCGACAGCACCGTCGTGCGCGATTCGAAAGCGGTGGCGAACAGGTGCTCGTGGACCACCGGATCCGGGTCGTAGCAGCAGTCCTTGACCGTGTACAGACGAAAGTCCGCATCGCTCGCGTGGGCGATCGACGACAGCATCACGCCCGTCGACGCGATGCCGACCATGATCAGCGAGTCGACCCCTTGCTCGACCAGCCGCGCCTGCAGATCGGTGCCGAAGAACACGCTGGCGCGGTGCGCGACGATCAGCGGCTCGTCGTCCTGCCGGCCGAGTTCCGGGCACGGGCCGTCGTTGATGAAGCGACCGAGCTCCTTGATGCCCTGGCCGTTCTTGTTGCGCGGGCTGACTTCCGGATAGCCGGGGCTGAACCGGAGGTTCGCGAACCAGACGCCGATACCGCTGCCACGCGCCGCATCGCAGAGCCGGCGCGTATTGGCGAGCAATTCGGGCGCGACGGACGGAAAGAGGCCGAGGATGTCGGTCTGGTAATGCATGACGAGCAGCGCGGTGCTCGACGGCATGATGGCGGGAATCGGCGCGGATGGGCTGGCGCCGGGGTTCGTGCGGGTGGTCGTTGCGATATCCGGTGCGTGTTGCCGAGTCATGAACGAGAGTCTCCGATAGCCCGCGGGGAATGTCAGCGTCCCCGATTTGTACCGGAAAAGCGGGTCGGCTGCCGATGCGATTTTCGTAGGGGCGTTTTATCGTGCTGCGAGCCGGCGACCGTCACGCCGGCGTCGCATTCCTGCTTGCCGGCAATGTACTGGCGGTCGCCGTCATCGTCTCCGACGATAGCCGATCGCTGAATCCGGAATTCAGCGATGACGACGGATCGGATCATGGCCGCCCGACCTTTGCCTATAAGGGGGAGCGGCCGAAGTTGTGCGGATTGCCCCTATTACCCCTGTTACCCGAGGCTGCCTATAATCGTCGTCATCTTGCCCGAGAAATCGCGGTTACCAAGATGAGGGGGTGTCCAAATGGGACAGTGCCGTCGCATCTATTCGCGCTTCGTCCTCGCAAGCTCGATCGCCGGTCTGGGATGTCTGGCAGGCGCAGGCCTTGCGTACGCCGAGGACAGTCCGTCGAGCGTGCCGACCGGGTTCAAGCCATCGGAAAGAACGATCAACGTCTATGCGGTGTATGGCGACGGACGCGCGACCAACGGTGGCGATATGCATTGGCGTGCCTACGAAGTCGGTTTCGGCGATGTCTTGAATGACTACCTCTCGGTCTACCTCGCGTATCTGAACGAGGGGCATCCCCTCGATCACCACCGTGACGGCTTCGCCGCCATAGGTTCGTTTCGTTGGCCGGTCGGCGATCGCCTGGCGCTCGAGTTGTCGGCGGGGCCGTATTTCAGCATGGACACGACACATGTCAACGACCAGCCGCGTAATGAAAAGCGGTGGGGCGTGCGCGCCTCGGCAGCGGTGCGGTATTACGTCGTTCCCAACCGCTTCTTCCTCAAGGTGCAGTACAACCACGTGCAGATGATCGACGGATTCAACTCCGACGCGGTGCTCTTCGGCATCGGCTCGGATTTTGGCGGAGATCCTGGCCCGGCTTTGTCGGACGGCAAGACGCAGGTTGGCGTTTGGGCCGGGACATCGCAGACGAACCGTCCCCAAGTGCCTATCGAAAAAGGGTATATGGTCGAAGTCAAGCGGCCGCTCGGCAATGCGTGGGCCTATTCGGCGAGCTTCGTCTACGAAGGCAATAACGGCGTCGCCGGCCGCAGAGGTGTGGCGGCGCAATTCTGGTATGTCGCGCCGATCAAGAGCAAATGGACGCTTTCGGCAGGTGTGGGCCCGTATCTCTCGCATGATCGGGACGAGGTCGCGAGTAAAACGAGACTCAATGCGTTGCTCAGCGCGCAGGTGACCTATCAGGTAACGAACGATTGGGCCGCGAGCTTACGCTTTAATCGTGTCGCAACCGGCAACGACAAGGACCAGGACATGTTCATGGTCGGCGTGGCGCGCAATTTCTAGCGGCGCGGCTTGCACCGAATCGACATCGGCCTGCATGCGAGTGACCGTTTTACCTTCGGAAACGGCCTTTTGGAGTTCGGCGTTTTGTGCGACCCAGTTGGGTCGAGCACAGCCGATGGCTGAATTCCCCATCAAGCGCACGCGCCGATATGACTCTGCCGCCGTTGCGCCAGGTGGCGCTCGCCTAACCCCGCCGCTTCAAAAAATCGACCTTCCCGAATAAGTCGTCAACCACTCCAGCGTCAACGTGCCGGGACGCCGGCAATACAAAACCGCGCCAAAATATTTAATTCTTTAAAATCAATGCACTCATGTATTGATTCAAATCGCGGAAATCCTGGACTGTCCAGGAGTGGGGCGGGAGTTTTACACCATTCTCTCGCAACGTTTTCGGAATCAGGTCCCCATTGGGGCGAAGGATGACCGACGAGACAATGACGCCCGGATAATCGTTGAGCCGCTTTTTGAAGGCGGGCGTCGTGAGGTCGGGCGTGGGCGGATTGCTTTTATTGGCCAATGGCCCCGTGCCTCTGGCATCTGCTCCGTGGCACATCGCACATCTCGCCAGGAAGATCTGTTTCCCGTTTTCACTACCCGCGAAGGCGAGTGATGATCGAGCAAGCAATGCTATTCCCAGTGAAGCGACGAGGAGTATTCTCATTTTTTTTGTAATCTCGCTGTGTGAACCGGTGCATGTCCCGGCGGGGGCGATTGCTGCCAAATGGCGAGTTCTCCATTGAGCGCGCCGATATTCGCCTAGCGCCGTTCCGCCGGATAAGGCGCGCCTAACCCGCCGCCTCAAAAAATCGACCTTCCCGAATAAGTCGTCAACCATTCCAGCGCCAACGTCCCCGCCAGCGAATTCCCGTTCGCATCGAGCCCCGGCGCCCACACGCACACGGCCATCTCGCCCGGCAGCACCGCGACGATCCCGCCGCCGACGCCACTCTTCGCAGGCAACCCGACGCGGTACACGAAATCCCCCGCCGCATCGTAGGTGCCACAAGTCAGCATCAGCGCCGACAGCCGCTTCGCGGAACTCGAATCGACGATCCGCTCGCCGGTGACCGGCGCGACACCGCCGTTCGCGAGAAACAGCGCCGCGCGCGCAAGCTCGACGCAGTTCATCGTGATCGCGCACTGGCGGCAATACGCGTCGATCACCGTGTCGGGCGGCATCTGCATGTTGCCGAAGCTCGCCATGAAGTGCGCCATCGCACGGTTGCGCTCCGCGTGCTGCAGCTCCGATTGCGCGACGCGCGAATCGTAGTCGATGTCGTTCGCGCCGATCAGCCGCCGCACGAATTCGACGAGCGCCGTCTCGGCTTTCACGAAGCGCCGGCACAGCACGTCGGTGACGACCAGCGCACCGGCGTTGATGAACGGATTGCGCGGCTTGCCGCGCTCGCTCTCGAGCTGCACCAGCGAATTGAACGCGTTGCCGGACGGCTCGCGGCCGACCCGTTCCCACAGTTCGTCGCCGAGCAGCTGGAACGCGAGCGTGCACGCGAACAGCTTCGAGATGCTCTGGATCGAGAAGCGTTCGTACGCATCGCCGACCGTGCAAACGTTTCCGTCCAGCGTCACGACGGCCATCCCGAACTTGTCGGCAGGCACTTTCGCGAGTTCGGGAATGTAGTCGGCAACCCGGCCCTGGCCAATCCAGGGGGCGAGTTCGGTGTGGATGCGTTCGAGGATCGTCTGGTAATTCATCAAGTCAGGCGGGTAGGTGAGTGGCCGGATTCAGGCGAGCCCGTATGGAACCGTCCCGGCGCCGATTCGTCAAGCACGGACGATATCGCACCCTTATTTTCAAGACCTCTAAACAGGCAATCGGCCGGCGCAGTATCATGCGGTACGTTTCGGCCAATGGCCGGCGTCCGGCACCCGCCGGCGCCGCCGCCGCGGCTTCCCCGATGACCCGACCGCTGCCCATGTCTTTTCGCATCCTGCTCGTCGAAGACGACACCCGCCTGTCCACGCTGATCGCCGGCTACCTGCGCAAGAACGACTATGAAGTCGACACTGTGCTGCATGGTGACGCCGCGGTGCCGGCGATCCTGTCCATTCGTCCCGATCTCGTCATTCTCGACGTGAACCTGCCGGGCAAGGACGGCTTCGAAATCTGCCGCGAGGCACGCAAGCAGTACGACGGCGTGATCATCATGGTGACGGCGCGCGACGAGCCGTTCGACGAACTGCTCGGCCTCGAGTTCGGCGCGGACGACTACGTGCACAAGCCGGTCGAGCCGCGCATCCTGCTCGCGCGGATCAAGGCCCAGCTGCGCCGCGCGCCCGCGCGCGTGACCGAGAGCACCGCGCCGCAGCCCGAGCGCTACGCGTTCGGCAAGTTCTCGATCGACCGGACCGACCGCTCCGTCGTGCTGCCCGACGGCAGCACGCCCGACCTGACGTCGGCGGAATTCGACCTGTTGTGGGCGCTCGTCTGCCATGCGGGCGAAGTCGTCAGCCGCGACGACCTGATGCTGCAGTTGCGCGGCGTCGAATTCGACGGCCTCGACCGCACCATCGACGGGCGCATCTCGAAGCTGCGCCGCAAGCTGCGCGACGACGCGAGCAACCCGCAGCGGATCAAGACGATCCGCAGCAAGGGCTATCAATTCAGCAAGCACGCGTGGGAATGACGCGGCGTTCGCACGACGCCGTCACGTTCCGCGCGGGCATTCCACCCGCCGGCCGGGAGCCGAGATGATCCGACGAACCCGTTCGCACCCCGATGCACCGCCGCTGCCGACGCTGCGCTACGTCAAGTGGCGCTGGCTGCATTTCCGCCGCGCGTGGACCGACACGCGCGCCGACCGTATTCCGAGCTGGTCGCGCCTTTACGTGCGCACGTACCTGCATCTGCTCGGCCTCGTGCTGCTGACCGCGCTCGTGCCGGCGCTCGCACTGTGCGTCGAATTGTCGCCGCAGGTCGTGTGGCATGCGTTCGATTCGCTGCCCGGCGACATCTGGATCGTGCTCGTCTTCGTGTTCGCCGCACCCGCGCTCGCGGCATACCGGTGGATGCGGCCCGTGTGGTCGGATCTCGTGATGGTGCGCGAGCGCGCGATCGATTTCACGGGCGGACGCTTCAACACGCGAGCGCGCGAATCGCACAGCGTGATCATCGGCCCGCTCGCGCGGACGCTGAATGCGCTCGCGATGCGCATGGAACGGCTGATCGCCGCGCAGCGCGACCTGACGAACGGGATCTCGCACGAGCTGCGCACGCCGCTCGCGCGCGTGCGGTTCGCGCTCGAAATGCTGCGCGAGCCGGCTTCCGCGGCCGAATACCAGGGCGCGCTCGAGAGTATCGCGCAGGACGTGACCGAGCTCGAGGAGCTGATCGACATGAGCCTCACGTATGCGCGGCTCGAATACAGCTCGCTGCAGTCGAACCTCGAGATGACGGCCCCCGTCGCGTGGTTCGAGCATCAGGTCAGCGATGCGCAGCTGCTGTATCCGGAGCGCGCGATCGAGTCGCGCATCGCGATCGCATCGGACCTGCGCGTGAAGATGGACCGGCGGCTGATGTCGTATGCGATGCGCAACCTGTTGCGCAACGCGAGCAAGTATGCGAAATCGCAGATCGTCGTCGGGATCTCGCTCGTGCACGGCAACATCGGGATCTTCGTCGAGGACGACGGCCCCGGCGTGCCGGAGAGCGAACGCGAGCGAATCTTCGACGCATTCGTGCGCCTCGACCGCCGCACCGGCGGCTATGGCCTCGGCCTGTCGATCACGCGACAGGTGCTCCATGCGCACAACGGCCGGATTGCGGTCGTCGATCCCGTCGAGCTCGGCGGCGCGCGCTTCGAGATCAGCTGGCCGGTCTAGCGATACACCTCGCGGGCACCGGGCCCGACGGCAACAACATCACGACAGCACGACATCACGACAGCACGACAGCACGACAGCACGACAGCACGACAGCCGCACGCGCCGGACTCGCACGCGTCGCCGGCCGTTCCCGCCGTACCTTCCCCGTATCGATGCCTCCCCACACTGCAATCGCGTGGCGATTCGTTTGCCACGCGTACGCGCTTTGCTTTACGATTGCAATTGCAACTATATCGACGGGCTGATCCATGACAGTGCAGGCGGGCGGCCCGCGACGCAGCAGTGAAGCCGGAGCCGCCACGATGGCCGCTCCCTTGTTCGTGCATTCCTGTCCGGGTCACACATCATGCGGCTTTTGAATATCGTGTCTTCTCCCCGTGGCGCCAGGTCGGCTTCGATCGCGGTCGCCACTGCCTTTGTCGATGCGTACCGGGAGACGGGCGCCACGATCGACGTCGATACGCTGAATGTCTGGGAGGAGGACTTGCCGGATTTCGACAGCGATGCGATCGGCGCCAAGTACAAGGGCGTCGCGAACGCGCCAATGGATGACGCGGAGCAGTCGGTCTGGCGGCGCATCCAGTCGCTCGTGAAGCGCTTTCAGGAGGCGGACCGGATCGTCGTCGGCGTGCCGATGTGGAATTTCGGCTATCCGTACAAGCTCAAGCAGCTGATCGATCTCGTCAGCCAGCGGAACATGCTGTTTACGTTCGACGGTAACGCGTACGCGCCGTTGCTGGAGATTCCGCGCGCGCTGGTGATCCACGTTCGCGGGCAAAGCCGGGAACCCGGTGCGGGCGCCGACAATCCCGGGTTCCGGCATCAGGCCGACTACATCGAATTCTGGCTGCGGTTCATCGGCGTGAGCGAGGTCAGGAGCCTGACCGTCGAACACACGTGGAGTGCGCGCGCAAGCGACAGCATCGAGCGGGCGCAAGCCCGCGCGGTCGCGATGGCGGCGGAGTTCTGACCCGGCCGGGCGGCGCGAGGCAGATGCGGATGCCGCCGAAGCGGCACCCGCGCACGCTCAATAGGTACGGCCGAGCTGCAGGTAGAAGTTGCGGCGGCCGCCGGGCGCGAGCGCGACGCCGATGTACACGGGCCCGAACGCGGTCGACAGGCTCGTGAAGAACGTATAGCTCTGCTTGAGCGCGCCGCCGCCGATCTGCTGGCCGCTCGACCAGACGTTGCCGACTTCCGCGCTGGCGCCCACCGACAGCGCCTTGACCGGCGACGCGTTGAACGTCATCAACTGATTCATGTAGGTCACCTGCGCATACGCGAGCTCGTTGCCGTTCAACTGGTCGGCCGCATACGCGGACAGATGCTGGAAGCCGCCGAGCGTGAAATTGAACGCGTTGATCAGGTTGGTGCCGCCGATGCTCTTGCCGCCTTCGATCGTCGCGCTGACGCTGTGCCGGCCGAACTGCTGCGCAACCATCGCCTTGCCGTAGATCTCGGTGTAGGGCGCGCTGTTGACGCTGTCGTCCAATGATTGCGCCGAGCCCCCGTTGCGCGACACCAGCGAGCGTTCGACGCGCAGCTCGGTGAAATAGCCCTTGCGCGGGAACAGCGGATCGTCGAGCTGGTCGATGACGAGCCGCGCGCGCGCGGTCAACGCTTGCGACGTGAAGCTGGGCCACAGCAGCGACTGGCCACTGCCGTCGTCGAACGGCAGGTTGTAGGTCGGCGAGCCGTGCCCGGTCACGTAACCGAGGCCGATCCGGAAATCGCCGAGTCGCCCGATCGGCAGGCCGAGATCGAGCCCGGCGCGTGCGGTCTGCATCAGGTACTGCGTGATCTTCACGTCGCCGGTGTCGTCGTACAGGTTCGCATAGCGGCGCTGGTATTCCGCGTACGGCGACAGATAGACGCCGTACGCCATCGACAGCGGCTGGCGGAACTCGATGCGCGCCGATTGCAGGTCGCTGCCGATCGTCGTGTCCGCGCGGAATTCGAGCCCGGATTCGGTGAGCCATGGCCGCCGGTAGCCGACGTGCAGGCGGAAGCCGCCCTCGTCGGTCGAACTGCTCGACATGCCGAGCCCGAACAGCAGGAAATTCGGCCCCCAGTATTTCTCGCGCGCATCGATCTCGAGCACGTTTTCGTCGCCGTGGCTCACGATCTGCTGCGTGACGCTCTCGAAGTTGCCGCCCGTCGTGAGCCCGAGCAGATCCTGGCTGACGGTGTCCGGATCGTAGGTGTCGCCGGGTTTCACGTGCAGCGCGTTGCTGACGACCCGCTTGGGCACGCCGCCGGAGGTCTTGATGTCGATGCGCGTGATCCGGATCGGCGGCGGCAGCGGCTGCGCGTGCGCGGACCGGTAGGCCGCGTACTGTTCCGGCGTGAGCGCGAAGCGCTTCAGCTTCGGCAGGGCCGCGGTCGCGGCGGCAGCGCCGGCGGCGATCGCCTGCTTCGCGTTCTGGAAATCGGTGAACGCGAGCGCGCCGAGGTCCGGCGTGAGCAGCACGTCCTGCGCGTCGAGCTGCTTGCGCTGCGCGGTCACGTTCTGGCGGATCAGGATGCCGACCATCTGCTGCATCACGTCGGCCGGCGACGCGAGCGCGTCGAGCGGGCGCAGTTGCGAGCCGATGTCGACCGCGATCACGACGTTCGCGCCCATCTGCCGCGCGGTGTCGACGGGCAGGTTGCTGACGAGCCCGCCGTCCACGAGCGCGCGCCCGTTGATCTCGGCCGGCGCGAACAGGCCCGGCATCGCCATGCTCGCGCGGATCGCGAGCGGCAGCGAGCCGTGGTCGAGCACCACCATCTGGCCCGTCTGCAGGTCGGTCGCGACCGCACGGTACGGGATCGGCAGGCGGTCGAACGGCTGGTTGGTCGGCACGGCGGCCGTCCAGCTCGCGAGCAGCGCCTGCAGCCGGTTGCCCTGCACGAGGCCGACCGGCGCCTTCACGCCTTTCTTGCCGAAGCCGAGCGTCAGCCCGTTGATGTACAGGCGCTCGTCCTCCCGGCTGGTTTGCGGCAGGTCCGCGCGCTCCGTCACGTCGAACGCGATGTCCGCGAGGTTGACCTCCGACAGCCGCTTCTGCATCTCGCCGGCGGCCATGCCGCTCGCGTACAGGCCGCCGACGACGGCGCCCATGCTGGTGCCCGCGATGCAGTCGATCGGGATGCGGTTGTCTTCCAGTACCTTCAGGACCCCGAGATGCGCGTAGCCACGCGCGCCGCCGCCGGACAGCACGAGGCCGATCGACGGGCGGCCGGCCGGGCCGCCGTCGGCTTCGCAGGTGTGCCCGGATGCGGCGGGCGTGACAGCCGGCGCGCCGG